>NZ_JANSJJ010000029.1:0-16067 GCF_047502715.1 Synechococcus sp. H55.10 | reverse complement strand
CTCCATAAAGCATCCTGTCGATAGCTGTATCCAGCCTACCGGTTCCCTGGCCCGCGTTTACTCTAGCTCAGATGGGGCAGAGGAGCTGGGAAAAATCCCTTGCCGCCCGAGCGCGTTGTCTCCCTCGGCTCTTATCTTCTCACCGCCTGTTGCACGGGATCCCTGGCCTCATCCTGTGGCGGTGGGGGGCAACTCGGTGTAGCAACGGTACACGGTGCGGGTGCCTGGCTCTGACCCAACCGACTCACGGCGACGGCAGTTGCAGGAGCGGGTGGCTGCGGCCACTGCTGAAATCCTCACAAAACAAACCTGCCCCTAGTATCTTGAGTGTTATTCTTCCAATCCCGCAAAAACTGGATCCCAAGCCCTGTCCTCACAGATGCGCGGCAGGGCTGAGGGAATGTCAATTTTGGGACTCAGCCGGCTGCGACGGCTGCCATTTCAGCACCAGAGTAGAGAGGGGCGGCAGGCAAAGATCGAGGGAGTAGGGCAGGTTGTGGTAGGCCCAGTCATCCGTCCACTTGCCCCCCAAGTTGCCGACGCCGCTGCCCCAGAACTCCACCGCGTCGCTGTTGAGCAGCTCCCGGTAAAACCCTCGCTGCGGCACCCCAATGCGGTAATTCGGCCAGACCACCGGCGTAAAGTTACACACCACCACCAGCCATTCCTTGGGATCCTCTGCATAGCGGATGAACGAAACAATGCCGCGATGGTCGCTGCAGTCGATCCAGCGGAACCCTTCTGGCTTGGTGTCTTGGGTGTAGAGGGCCGGTTGCGAACGCAGCAGATGGTTCAAGCTGGCCACGTAGTGGCGCAGTTTGGCGTGGGGCTCATATTGCAGCAGCCCCCAGTCTAGATCTGCCCACACATTCCACTCGTTCCACTGGCCAAACTCCATGCTCATAAACAAGGTTTTCTTGCCGGGGTGGGTGAACATGTAGCCGTACAAAGCCCGCAGGCTGGCAAACTTATGCCAGTGATCCCCCGGCATTTTGCCCAGCATGTGGCTCTTGCCGTGTACCACCTCATCGTGGGAAAAAGCCAGCATGTAATTTTCGCTGAAGGCATACATGAGGCTGAAAGTCACTAGGTTGTGATGGAACTGGCGGAACCAGGGATCCATGCGGAAATAGTCCAGCATGTCGTGCATCCAGCCCATGTTCCACTTGAGGTTAAAGCCCAGCCCGCCCACATGGGTTGGCCAGGTTACCATCGGCCAGGCGGTAGACTCCTCGGCAATCGAAAGAGCGCCGGGGTAGTACTTAAAAATGAGGGTATTGAGCTGGCGGAAGAAGTCAATCGCCTCCAAATGTTCTCGCCCACCGTAGCAATTGGGGATCCAGTCTTTGCGGTCATAGTCCAGATAAAGCATTGAGGCCACCGCATCCACTCGGATCCCGTCGATGTGGTATTTCTCAAACCAAAAAAGGGCGTTGGCCACCAGATAGTTGCGCACCTCGTTGCGGCCATAATTGAACACTAAAGTGCCCCAACCTTTGTGTTCTCCTTTGCGAGGGTCGGCGTATTCGTAGAGGTGGGTGCCATCGAAAAAGGCCAGCCCATGCCCATCTTTGGGAAAATGCCCCGGCACCCAATCGACAATCACGCCAATGCCAGCCTGGTGGGCGCGATCGACAAAGTACATAAAGTCTTGCGGTGATCCGTAGCGGGAGGTTACCGCGTAGTAGCCGATTACCTGGTAGCCCCAGGAGCCGTCGAAGGGGTGTTCGGCTACCGGCAAGAGCTCGATGTGGGTAAAGCCCAGCTCCTTGACATAGGGGATCAACTTGTCTGCCAGCTCCCGGTAGGTGAGAAAGCGGGTGTTGGGCTTTTGATCCACCGACACCAGGTGCCCATCGGGGGACGGGTCTTCCGTGGAAGCGTGCATCCAGGATCCCAAATGCACCTCGTACACCGAAATCGGCGAGCGCAGCGGGTCGGTGGCAGCCCGTTTTTCCAGCCACTCCTGGTCGTGCCAGGTGTAGGTGTTGAGGTCGGCTACAATCGAGCCGGTTTTGGGTCGCACCTCCTGCTGAAAGCCATAGGGATCCGATTTTTCGTAGATATCCCCCCAGGAGGTTTTCACCTCGTACTTGTAGATGGCTCCTGGCCCAATGCCGGGGATGAACACGGCCCAGATGCCGCTTTCGCCCAGCCGCTTCATCTGGTGTTGGCGCCCGTCCCAGTGGTTGAAGTCGCCGATAACGCTGACATTGCGGGCGTTGGGGGCCCAGACGGCAAAGTGGACTCCCTGAACCCCATCTACGCTGATGGGATGGGCGCCCAGCTTCTCGTAAATGCGGTGGTGATTCCCCTCGTTGAAGAGGTAGCGATCCAGCTCGCCGATGTGGTTGACCTTCTCGATGGGAAAGCGATAGGGATCCTCCCATTCTTCTAGGTGCTGCCCCTCCGGATCCCAGACCCGTTGCGCCCGCAGAAAGTAGTCTGGAAGCGGCGTGCCAGGCGCAAAGCGCAGCTCAAACAACGTTTCCGGGTGCAGCGGCTGCATCGGGTGGGCCTGGCCGCTGGATCGTTCCACCAGCCAAACCTGTTTTGCATTGGGCACTAGGGCGCGTACCAACCAAAAAGATTCCCCGGCCTCTTCTATCTGCTGTGGCCCCAAAACGGCATAGGGATCCTGCCATTGATTGCAGACCAACTGACCCACTTGTTCGGCAGACAGGAAAAAGCCCATCGATGAAGTCTCAGCAAACGACTGATTCCAGTCTAGCGGCCTGTCAGCTCCAGGCCCGTCTCCAGGCGAAGAACCCTTGCAGGAAGTTCTGCAGGCGGGGATTGGCGGCCAATTGTTGCTTGCGGTACTGCAGGGCCACCTTGGCATTGACCTGCGAGCGGGTGGGGTAGATGTGGATCCCTGTCAGGGCAGAGACGGGCAGCTGCCGGCTCATGGCTAAGACCACCTCGTGAATCAGCTCGCCAGCCTGGGATCCCACCAGGTGGGCCCCTAAGATCTGGCCGTTGCGCCGGCAGATCACCTTGGCAAAGCCGAGGGGGGCCGCTTCTGCCTGGGCCCGATCCACCTCGGCAAACTCCTGTTTGAGCACCATCACGTCTTTGCCGTATTGCTGCCGGGCCTCGCTTTCCGTGAGACCCACCTGAGCCAGCTCCGGCTCGGTAAAGATGGCCCAGGGAATGACCTGGTAACGCGCCCGGCTGATGGGGAAAAACAGGGCATTGACCAGGGCCACCGCCGCCTCGTAAGCCGCCACATGGGTGAACTGCGGCCCGCCGATGACATCTCCACAGGCGTAGATGCGGGGGTTGCTGGTTTGCAGCTTGCTGTTCACCTGGATCCCTTGGGGGGTGTAGCGCACGCCGGCAGCCTCTAGCCCCAGCCCTTCCACATTCGGGATCCGACCGGCAGCCACCAAGATTTCCTCCGCGCGGATCACCGCCTCGCCTGCCTCGGAGAGCTGGCCGACGGCAGAGCCTGTGCCGGCCTTGAGGTAGAGCAATTTTTCCCCCTGCTCCTGGCCAGCGCGGACAGCGCGCACCTGGGTGAGGAGGCGGATCCCGTCTTGGGCCAACTGCTGCTGCACCACCTGGGCGGCCTCCGGATCTACTTTGGGCAGAATGTGATCGCGGCTGGCAATGAGGGTCACCTCGGATCCCAGACGGGCCAGCGCTTGGCCCAACTCACAGCCCACCGGCCCCGCCCCCATCACCGCCACCGATCGAGGCAGGCGGGTCAAATCAAAGATCGACTCGTTGGTCAGGTAGCCCGCCTCGGCCAGGCCAGGCAAAGGGGGAACCGCCGGACGGGATCCGGTGGCCACCACAAAAGCCCGCGCCCGCACTCGCTTTCCCGCCACTTCAAAGGTGCGCCCATCCACAAAGCGCCCCTTGCCAAACACCAGTTCCACCCCCAGTTGGCGGAAGCGATCTGGCGAATCCGCGTGGTTGGCAATGTAGCTCTGGGTGGCGCGAATATGTTCGTACACTTTGAGATAATCCACCGCGATCCCTGCTGGGCTGGGAGAAGCAACCCAGCCGGCGGCAACAGACCGGCGCAGCCGCTGAACCGTGTGGGCCACGCACAGGAGGGCTTTGCTGGGCACACAGCCATACCAGAGGCAGTCCCCGCCTAGGCGGTCGCTGGCCTCCACCAGCAGCACCTTGGCCTGCAGTTGGGCAGCAGCGCTGGCCACCACCAGACCCGCCGCGCCGGCGCCGATGACCACGAGATCGTAAGGGACAGACATGGCGTTTGGGGGTGAGAAAATGGCCAACGGCTGCAGAGCTGAGGGATCCACAAAAACTAGCTCCATCTTATCGATCTCCTCCCAAGTCGGCCCAGGAGCGGAACGACGACAAGCTCCTGCACCAGCCAAACCCTTTCTCCAAGGGAGAAGAACTTGCTAAAGTGAGACGGATCGATCCCTTCCTAAGCTGGGTTGGTCGGCTTGTCTTGTTTTTGGGGTTTTGGGGACTTATGGCTATCCTGCTGTCGAGCGAACCTATCCTGGCCGTGAGCATCTTCGGCATGGGCCTGCCAGAGCTGGCCGTGATTGGGGTGATCGCGGTGGTCGTGTTCGGCCCCAAGAAGCTGCCGGAGTTGGGCAGCGCCTTTGGCAAAGCGTTGCGCAGCTTCAAACAAGAGATGAACAACCCCAGCAGCGATGACGAACCTGTTGCCGGCACAGAGGCGGAGAAGGTGGTCGAGAAGGACGCCGCCTGAGGATATCCCCTTGTTGTGTAGAAGCTGATCCAATAAAGTCGCATGGCCGGGATCCCGGTTAAGGGATCCGTGCCAGCCATGACAAAATAGGCCAGCTTGCCGGTGAGCTGGCTCCAGGGCTGGTGTATATTTCTGAAAAAGCCGCCAGCCTGGCGCTACCGCTTGATCCAAAGCCGGGCCGGGCAGGCGCAGCCGATGGAGGGCTATGGCGGAGCCGACCGATTTCGAGCTGATGCGCCAGATCCAACTGCGGGATCGCCGCAGCCACTTTTTGCTCAAGGATCGCTACCAGAAGCGCCTGCTGGAGATCGCGCTGGCTACCCTCAAGCAGCCTCACCAAGCCGAAGAGGTGGTGCGCCAGGTGTTTGCGTTCTGCTGGAGACATGCAGAGGCCTTCGATCTGCAGCGGGATCGCTCGGTGGCTCTGTGGCTCTACGAGTTGACGGCCTTTCAAGCCCAAGAACGCTTGCGGCGCTGGAGCTGGTTGCCCGCCCCTGCCTCCATCCGGGTCGCACCTCCTTTGTGGCCGCGACGTCTTCTCTGGGGCGGCTTGGCAGCGTTGGGGATCTACGCGCTGGCCATAACGGCGGCCTACTGGCGGCTGGGATCCCAAATCGGGGGAGAGACAGTGGCCATTCAACGGCTCTACCAAGAGTGGCAGCGCCAACCGCAGGTGCAGAGAACCATTTTGCGGGATCCCAACTTCCGCAACCCCTTCCTGGTGCAAGCTCTCTGGTCGCCCCGTGCCAAGCAGGTGCTGCTCTTGGCTTCAGAAATGCCCCCTGCTCCTCTGGGCAGCACCTACCAACTGTGGCTGGAGTCGGATATGCAGGGAGGGGGACGACGGCTGGAAAGCGCCGGCACCTTCGCCGTCAACGCCGAGGGATCCCTGCAATGGCTCAGCCAACCCACCCCTTCCCAGCAGCCGACCCGCCTTTGGATCACCCTCGAACCGGCAGGAGGGAGCGAGTCGCCCACAGGCCCGCCTCTGTTGCAGAGCAACTTCTGGATCCCTGCCGCTCAGCCATGACCGGGAAAGACTGCAGGAATGGCTGTGGCTGTAGGATCAGGGGGCAAGCTTGCCGACATTACCCATGATTCGCCAATATCTCTCAGGAGAGGGGCTGCGTTGGTTTCGCCTGGCCCTGCAGTTGCAAGGCTCAGTTGTACCGGCAGTGCTGCCCCGCACCCTCGTCTGCAGCTTGGTTGGGGTGCTGGTTTCCGTTTTCTACAAACTGGGGCTGCCCCTGGCGTTGTCCTCGTTGGTGGCCTTTGTGCCCAACATCGTTCTGGGTTTGATGCTGGTATTTCGGACAAACACCGCCTACGAACGCTTTTGGGAGGGGCGAAAAGCCTGGGGAGCCGTGGTGAACAATGTGCGCAACTTAGCCCGCCTAATTTGGGTGGCCATTGAAGAAAAGCAGCCCGGCGATCGGGAAGAGAAAATCAAGATCCTCTATCTACTGCCCGCTTTTGCCATCGCCATGAAGCAACATCTGCGCCAAGAATTCTTGGCGGATGAGCTTCAGCCCCTCCTCAGCCCGGAGCAGTTGCAACGCCTCAAAAGCCTCAACCATCCCCCTTTGCAAATTGCCTTTTGGATCGGAGATTACCTGCAACGCCAATACCAAAGGGGCCGCGTTGAGGTCTACCAGCTTACGATCATGGTGGAGCAGCTCAACAGCATGGTGGAGGCGCTAGGGGCTTGCGAGCGCATTTTGCTGACCCCGATGCCCCTGGCCTATGCCCTCCATCTGAAGCAGTTGTTGTTGCTCTACTGTTTGTCTTTGCCGTTTCAGATGGTAGAGGGCTTGGGTTGGATGACCGGCCCGATTGTCGGGTTTCTGGCCTTTATGCTGTTTGGCGTTGAAGAGATTGGCATCGAAATTGAAAACCCCTTTGGCCGGGATCCCAATGACCTGCCCCTTGATAACATTTGCAACAAGATGAAGCACAATATCATGGATCTGATCAATTCCACCTAAAGAAACTCGCGGGAGCTGTTCATGGCGGGGTTGCCTCAGCCGCTGCCTACCCCTAGTGGAGATGCCCGCGGTGAACCCGATCATTTAGAGAAGGAGATCCCCATATCTGGGCGAGGTGAGTTTGCTAAACTGTGGGCAATTTGCCGAGGTGCTCTGGAGATGGCCTGCCCAAGCTGTACATTTTTGCACCTGGCCGATGTGCATCTGGGCTATGACCGCTACGACAGCCCGGAGCGGAGCAAGGATTTCTTTTTGGCTTTTCGAGATGTTGTCCGGCGTTATGCCATTCAAGATCCGGTGGACTTTGTGCTGATTGCCGGGGATCTGTTCGAGCATCGGCAGATTCAGCCCAGCGTTCTCAACCAAGCCCAGATCGTCTTACGCGAGCTGAAGCAGGCCGGGATCCCGGTGTTGGCCATCGAGGGCAACCACGACAACCGCCCCTATGGCGTCAAGACCAGTTGGCTGAGGTACTTGGCTGATCACGGAGAGTTGATCTTGCTGGAGCCGGAAGCCGGGGAACAGGGCCTGGAGCTACGCCCCTGGTCAGGTGGGCGGGGCGGGTATCTGGATTTGCCCTGTGGGGTGCGGGTGATCGGATCCCAGTGGTACGGATCGGCAGCCCCTAGGTCGATTGAACAGTTGGCGGCGGCCATTCGACAATTGCCCCCCGGCCCAGAACGGGTGGTGTTGATGTTCCACCATGGCCTGGAGGGCCAAATGGCCCGTTATCAAGGGGCTTTGCGCTACCGGGATCTGCTGCCTTTGCGGGAAGCGGGGGTGGGCTACCTGGCCTTGGGACACATTCACAAAAGCTATTCTGAGGGCGGGTGGATCTTCAATCCGGGATCCCTGGAGGCCAACAGTACCGCCGAATGGGATTTTCCGCGGGGAGCCTACCGCGTCCGCTGGGGAGATGGCCCGCCCCAAGCCGAGCTGCTACAAGACTACTATCAGCGGCCCCGCCGGCGGCTGTCTCTCGAAGCCAAAGGCCGAGAAACTCCCGAGCAAATGGTAGCGGCAGCCATTGCCCTGGCCAGGGGATCCCGTCTTCAGGAACACGAGATGGAGCCGATGGTGGAGTTGCGCCTGGTGGGGCAGGTGGGGTTTGCCAAGCACGAGCTGGACAGCCGCGCCCTACAGAAGCAGATTCAGCAGATTACCGGCGCCTTGCTCGTCCTGCTTCGCTTTGAGGCTACTCCCTTGGAGATCGGATCCGCTGCTCTTTCTCTGGAAGAAGAAGGACAAAGGCTACAAATTGAAGAGAAAATCTACAGGGATCTGCTGAGCAGCCATGCCCACTATCGCAAGCGCAGCGAAGAGCTGGCGCGGCTACTCCTGGATCTCAAAGCAAGAGTCTTAGATGGACAAGGCGAAGCGGAAGTATACGCTCACCTGAGGGACGCATTTTTGGGGGAAGAAGACTGACCATGCGGATCCTCTCTCTGGCTCTACAGAACTTCAAGTCGCACGAGGACGCCATCTTCACGTTTGAGCCAGGCATTAATGCCATTTGCGGAGAAAACGGAGCGGGCAAAACCAGCATTCTGGAGGCCATTGCCTGGGTTTTGTTCGACTACTGCCCCTACAGTCAAGAAGAAATCATTCGCTCTGGCGCCAGTGACGCGGTGGTGACCGTGCAGTTTATCTCCCAATGGGATCAGCGCACCTACGATGTTCGCCGCAGCGTTAGCCAGGGATATCGCCTCTTCGATCCGCAACTGAAGCAGCGCCTGGAGTATGAGCGCAAATCCGATGTACTGCCGTGGCTGAGGCAACATTTGGGCGTACCTGCCGGTACCGATCTGGCGCGGCTATTCGCCACAACGATTGGGGTGCCCCAAGGGACTTTCACAGCAGACTTTCTCAAAACAGGTCGAGATCGCAAAGAAGTTTTCGATCGCATCTTAAAAGTAGAGGAGTACCAGCAAGTAGCCAAAGATCTGTTGGCGGTCGAAAAATACAGCGAAGCACAAGTCCAGGCGATTCATCATCAAATTGAGTTGCTGCGTCAACAGCTACAGGAATGGGATCCGCTCCAAACCGAGCGGCAGAAAATCCAGCAAGAACTAGGTCATTGGCAAGGGCGCTTGAGTCAGTCGATTCACACCCTGGATCAGGCCAAGATTGAAATTGAGCGACTGGAGAAATTGCTGGAGCAAATCCAAACTTTGGATCACCGGATTGCCCAACTGGAGCAAAAGGGATCCCTGCTGGATGTATCTCTTAAGCAGGCGGAAAAGCTGTGGGAAGAAGCCAGGCAAGCCCAAGCACAACAACAGCAGTATCAAGAGGGATCCCAGCGCTTTTTGGCCATAGAAGCTCAGTTGCGGGAGCTGGAAAAACAGCAACAGCAGCGCTTGGAGTGGTTGAAACAACGCGATGCCTTGCTCTTGCAAAAGCAAAACATTGAAAACCAACTGGCCAGACTGCAAGAAAAGCTGAGCCAACAACAGCGCTGGAAGCAGGAGCTGGAGGAGCTGACTCCGCAAATTCAAGCCCAAGAAGAGCTGGAACATCAACAGATCTATTGGACTCAACAACTCAACACTTTGCTACAACTGCACCACGAATGGGAACAACTCCGGGCAGCATGGACAGCCCATGCCCAGCGGTGCCAACTCCTGCAAGATCGAGTGCAAGAGGCGGAGCAGGCACAGGTCATTTGTCAGCAGCATCAGACAGCCCACAACCGTTATCTGGAGCTGGAAGCCCTCATCGCCGATCAGGAAGCGCTGCGGCAAGCCCGACAAACCCTACTGGCTCAGCGGGAAACTTTGCAACATCAACTCCATCAACTAGAGCTGCGGGGATCCGAATATCAGCATCAGCTCCAGATTTTTCAAAAAATGGCGGCAGAAAAACTTGAGCTACAGCCTCTATGCGAACAGCAGACTGCCCTAGAGCAACGCCACTTCCAAATCAGCCAGAAGTTGGCTTCTTTTCAGACCCTGCGCCTTGAACTCAAACAACGGGAAACGGAACAGGAACAAGGCCAAGTTCAATTGGAACAACTCCAACTCCAACTGAGACAACGGCAGGCAGATTTGGATCGCGTAGCCGCCATTCCTACGCTCGAAGCTCAACAGGAGCGCCTGCAAACTCAGCTCAGCCGCATTGCTGCAGCTCGTCAATTTCAACAGGAGCTACAAGCCATCTTTGAGCAGGGCTCGAATCGCTTTGCTCAACAGCACCACAGCATCCAACAACTTCTGAGCCAATTGGAAGCGCAGCAACACAATTATCCCCAACTTCAACCTCTGTGGCAGCGGATCCCGGAAGTGCTTGCCCAATCTTCAGCGCTTAGCCAGCAGTTGCTCCAGTCCATCCATCACATTTTGCAAGATCTGGCTCCCCAAACTTCCGAACCCCAACTTCAGCAGCAGTTGGCCGACATCCAAAAACAACTCAGGACTTTGCAACCCTTGCTCGGCCTAACCGCACAAATCCCCGATTTGGAAGCCCAAGTAGAACGGCTGCTGCAATTGCAAGCTGAACGGCAAAGCCAAATTGATGACCTTCACTGGAGCCTTGAGGCCGAGCCAACCTTCCTGCGGCAACAACAGGAAATCGGTCAGGCGCTCCAAGCCCTGGGGGATCCCAAGGGACAAATCCAACGTCTGGAAAAAGAGCTGAATGGCAAGCCCAGAGTGGAGCAAGAATACCAACAGCTCACAAAGCACATCCACCAACTCCAGCAACAGCTCGAAAATCTGGAACGACAGCTTGAGCCTTTGCGGGATCTAGAGGACAGAATTGCCGATTTGCGGGAGGAGCAAAAAGGCCATCGCAGCGGCTATGAAACCGTTATTCGCTTGCAGGCCCTTGCCCAAAGCTTGCCGCAACGAAAAGAGGAACTCAAAACCGCCCAAGCGCTACTGGAGCAGCTGCAAAAAGCTGGTCAAGAGAAACAGGCTCAAATTGGCCAATGGGAAAGTGCTCAAGGTTCAAGGGATCAACTGCAGGCTCAAATCGAAAAAGCGGCTGAAGCCTTGAAATCTTTGGGGGATCCCAGAAGTCAAGCCGAGCGGCTCAAAGCAGAGTTAAAACAGGAAAAGCAGTATTTGCAAATGCAGGCCGAGTGTCTGCAGCAGCTTCGGGATTTGGAAGCAACGCTCGGCCCTATTGACGAGGCCCTATCCCAAACCGATCACCTGGATCGAGAGCTGGGATCCCTACAGAAACAACGTGAACGATACCGATTGGATCACGAGCATTATCTGCGGGCCGAGCCGATCGCCAAATTGCTTCCCGAACGGGAACAAAAGCTGGCCGAGCTAAGCGCCCAACAACAGGAGTTGCAAGCTCAACTGTCCCAACTGCGGTTGCAGCGGGATCCCTTGGCTGCTCTGTATCAACCACAGGAGCATGAGCGCCTTCGAGCCCTTTTGCAGACCACCCAAATCCAAAAAGCCGAAGCTCAAGCCCGGCTGGAGAGCTTAGCTCCTCAACTGAGCAAAATCCAGGAAAGGTTGCGGCAGCTGGAACAGGTCAGGGAAAGCTTAAAGCAGGTTGAGGCAGAAAAAAATGAGAAAGAACGCCTACATCGCTTTATCAAATTTAGCCGAGATACCTATAAAAAGGCTGGCCCTCAAGTTACCCAGCACTACCTGCAGCAGATCAACGATACCGCCGATCACCTCTTCCGCGAAATTCTCAACCGCTCCAACATCACCCTGACCTGGGAAACCGACTATGAGATCTGGGTTCAGGAAGCCGGCAGTCGTAAGCGACGGTTTGCCAGCCTTTCAGGAGGGGAGCAAATGTCAGCGGCCCTAGCGGTGCGCTTGGCTTTGCTCAAGGTGCTGGGGCAACTGGACATCGCCTTCTTTGATGAGCCCACCACCAATATGGACGCCCAGCGGCGACAGCGGCTGGCAGAGGCCATCACCAATTTGCGATCTTTTCAGCAGCTATTTGTAATCAGCCACGATGATACCTTTGAGCAAGTAACGGAGAACATCATTCGGGTGGAGAGGCACTCCGGCTCTGACCAGATGAGGAGGGATCCCACCTATGGTGTTTAGAGCCGACCGGATCCTGGCGGTACTGCAACAAAAGCGAGAAGCCTTTGCCACTTTTGATCAAGGGCTATCGGAGCGCAGAGAATGGTATCGGCAGGCCATGGAAAGCTTGTGCCAGTGGTCGAGTTTAGAGATTGCCGAAAAAATTGCTCTATTCTCTTTTCCAGGTGCTTTGCCCACTGAGGAATGGGATCGTTACTCCAGTTGGAAGATCCCTTTTGAGAAAGAATGGACTAACTATGAAGAAAGCTGTGAATGGGCAAGGTCGGTTATCAAAAACATTCCCACCTTTGCAGTAGACGGATCCCAGATTTATCCCAGCAAAGATCTGTCGATCCCAGTGGCCTTGGTGCAGATCGGCTGGTATGAGAATCATCACTCTGCCCAAGGCCTGTACGAAAAAGATATTCAAGTCGATGTACTGACTCCAAAGGATTTGGGATCCGATAGCAGCGGCGAGCCTAAAGAGCGCGTTGTCAACATGCGCCGCTTTCAAATGGAAATCGAGAGGCTTGTAGAATATATTCAAAAATCTCGACCTGGATCCCGGAAATTGGCCTTTTTAGATGGGGCGTTAGTGGCTACCTTCGCGGAAGCTCTTGAGCCGGAAAGCCGAGATTTCTACGTACAGTGTTTGCTCCAGCTACTGCGGGCCAGCGAGCAAAACCGGATCCCCATCGTTGCCTACATCGACACCACCTATACCTCGGATCTGGTGACATTGCTGCGGCATTGCTTCGATCTTCCTGAAGCTCCTCAGCTCCACGATGCCCAATTGCTTAGCCCCTGGCTGGAGTGGGGGGAGCGCACGCCTTTTTTTATCTGCGCTCGTGGCGGCAGCCTCAACCCTCAAGATGGGATCCTCAACTCCTACCAAGAAATGCGGGAGCGAGTGGGATTTGTTTATTTGCGCACCAACAACAACTTTCCGGCCCGGCTGGAGATACCGGTTTGGGTTTATGAGGCAGGACTTTTGGACTGGGTGGTGGATCTGGTGCGCTGCGAGGTGATCATTGGAAGAGGCTATCCTTATGTGCTGGAGACAGCCGATCAAATAGCCGTCATTCGCAACGAAGATCGCAACCTTTTCCTGCGCCTGATGCAAGATTGGGCAAGCCGCGAGAAGCTCAGCCTCAGGTTATCTCAGAAAACGGTGAGTAAACTGCAGCGGAGGCGGGTTCGATGAGATTGGGCAAGGTGGTTCGCTCCAACAATCACTGCGACTACGTAGTGCAGGTGGATGACGTCTTAGAAGTCAAGAATCCTCCCTCTCCCGACGACTATGGCTTTGGCAGCTTTGTTAAGCTGGAGAGCGATCAACGGCACTGGGCTGTGGGTCTGGTCTATAACACCCAAATTGTCAACCCACTCTTTCTCAACTCCGGCCCACGCCTTTCCAGCCAGCCGGATCCCTATTTTTCCCCTGATTTACAAAACGAGGTGCGCACACTGCTTTCGGTGGTTCTCATCGGAGCTTTGGACGAAGAGCGGGGCTGTGGCCGGCAAGGGATCCCGCGCGTGGTGGTGCCCGTAAACACACCCGTTTTTCGCATGAGCCAAGAAGAAATCCTACGTTTTCACCAAGATCCCCAAGGTCAAACCCAGTTTTCGTATTATGGATTGCTCTTGAGCAGCGGTGGCAACTTTGCTGACCACCTTATTTATCAAGTCTTGAACGATATCATACCCATGTTTTCCGATCCAGCCCAACAGCGGGCCCTGCAAATTCTAAGCAAAGAATTGGCCTGGAAAATGACCGTAGGAGCGATGCGCTGATGACCAAAAAAACTGTAGGGATGCCTCAGCCCTCTGAGAATGGGCGCTATCCAAAAGCTGTTTTCTCCTCTGATGAAGAGGCCCCAGAGGTAATCGGCACCGTCAAGGGCCCCGGTGAAACCCCCAACCAATATGTGTTTATCACTTCCAATACCCAAGCCGTAAGGGTAGGCGATTTTGTCTACTATGAAGTGCGGGATCTCCAGTCCCAAACCCTGCAAATCCTAGGCAAAATCAGCCAAGTCCAGCTTTTGGATCACATTCCCGATCGCATCTTTGCCGACACCGAGATCGATCCCAGCACCATTGTGGCTTTGGTGGGCTTTACCCATCCCAACCCAGAAATCTACGCAGTTACCGTCGAGGTCATCGGCTATTTTCACCGCGCCATGGGCTTTATTAACCCCCGTCGCCCTCCGGAGCCCGGTGCCAAAGTCTTTTTGGCCTCCAATCGTCTGCTGAAATCGATTTTGAACAAACGGGATGAAACAGCCATTGGGGGCGCTCACTTGGGCAGTTTGCTGTTGCGCGATGAGGGAGCGGTGCCCGTGGTGCTGGATGTCAAGGAAATGGTTAGCACCCATCTGGCTATTTTGGCAGGGACGGGATCCGGAAAATCCTATACGGCGGGGGTCTTGATTGAAGAGTTGATGTTGCCCAAAAACCGGGCTGCTGTTCTTATTTTCGATCCTCATGGGGAATACCATACGCTGGCAGAGATGCAGTCCCACCCCAAGTTTTTGGGCGAAGACGGCTACCGCCCTAAGGTTAAGGTTCTCTCCCCACAAGAAATTAAGATCCGCGTGTCTTCTCTCAACTTTTTCGATATCCTTACCCTCCTGCCAGAGACCACCGACCGGCAGAAATCTTTCCTAGAGAAGGCTTTCCGCAAGGTTACCCAGTTTAATCCAGTACGTTGGACGATTCAGGATCTGATCGACGCCGTCAACGAAGCGGATTCCAAGGAAGATGGATCTCAAGGATCCTCAGCGCCTGCCCTGGAGTGGAAGCTGGAGCAGATCGATCGCTCTCCCTATTTCAGCAATGTAGAACACCTGGCTCCAAAGGATTTGTTTGAGCCAGGGCAGGTAACCATCTTACAAATGCACGAGATTAGCCAGGAAGAGCAGCAGGTGATTGCCGCTGCTATTCTGCGCCAGGCCAATTACGCCCGCATTAACACCCATAAAGGCAAGATCCAGCCGGGGGATGAAAATTACCTGCCCTATCCTGTTTTTATCTTGTTGGAAGAGGCCCATCGCTTTGCCCCTGCCCACGAGCCTTCCCGCTGCAAGCAGGTGTTGCGCACCATCCTTAGCGAAGGACGCAAGTTTGGACTGGGAGTAGGTCTCATTACGCAACGCCCCGGCAAGTTGGACTCGGATATTCTGTCGCAATGCATGAGCCAATTTTTGATGCGAATCGTCAACCCTTCCGATCAAGAAAACCTGCGCCACAGCGTTGAGGCTGCCGGACGGGATCTGCTCCAAGAATTGCCGGCTTTGAGCAAGGGTCAGGTAATCGTCTCCGGTGTGTGTGTCAATACCCCTGTTCTGTGTAAAGTGCGGCAGCGCTACACCCAGCATGGTGGCGAAACCCTAGATATCCTCGGCTTGTGGCAAAATCACTTTCAGGCGCATCGCCAACGGGATCGCCTGGCCCAATCTGCTCCCCTTAAGCCACGCTCTCAACCACAGGTGATCGAAGGATTGAGCATTGAGTGAACGACCCCCGACCCTCATCTTCGTTGAGTCAACACAACATGGCCTACGCCACGCTGCGCGAACCGATAGAGTACGGGCTTCCCGCCGATTAAGCTAAAGCTCACCCAAGGCTGCGGGCCAGCTTGTTGAGCTTGCCGAGAGATCGGGAAGACAGGGATCCAGTTTGCTACAAGTAAAAAAGAGTTTTGCAGTCAGCAGAGTGAGAAAAGACGCTCTCTTGCTGGGTTGGGCTGTTATTGCCGCTGTGGCTCTACTGGGATCCGGCCCTGCCTATGCCCAGTTGCGGCTGATCCCTGAGGCGGCGCGGCAGGTCTACGCGGCCTTGCCAGATTTGCCGCTGGAAAATGGCTATACCCCCGTGAACCCCAATGACGGCGGCCCCGCGCCCGAGGAAGATACCTTGGTGCGGCGGATGATGGTCTACCACCTGCAGGTGGTCGGTCGCTCTCCTACCGACCGCTTTGACTGGCAACTGACGCTAGCGGACTATTTGGACGCCAATGAGCCGATAGTTGCCCAGCGCTACCCGGGTGCCGAGCGCCTGACGGTTAACCCCTATGCCCAAGACAAGGCAGCCGTGCAAGCCCTGACCCGGCAACAGCGACAGGCCCTGCTGCGGGCCATTCTGCTGGCCTTCGGCGGGGATCCCGATCCCAAGCCCCTGTACATTCCCACCGCCTTGAACCCTGTCCCTGCCCCGCCCACCCCAGAACCGCTGCAACGCTTGCCGATCCCCGGCGCTGGATCCGCCGACCTACTCCGGCCCTAGAGGCGACCCCTCACCCCCCGCCCCCCACCCACAGGCAGTGGCTTATAAACAACACCCCGCCCACCACCCACGACAAGAACTCGTATGGCG
>NZ_JANSJJ010000028.1:0-1317 GCF_047502715.1 Synechococcus sp. H55.10 | reverse complement strand
GGCAAGCTGGCTGGGGCCAAGAGCTCCACCTGGGATTTGATCGGCTCTTCTTATGCCGACGCATATCTCAGGGGGGCCAGCTTCACCTTCTCCAGCTTTATCGGCGCCGACTTCAGCAGGGCAGACCTGCGCGGCGCCAACCTTAGCCAGACCAACTTCAAAAACGCGATCACCACCGATGTCCTCACGGACGAGACCACCATCTGCCCCAACGGCCACAACGGCCCCTGCCAGTTCCATTGACATACTCCCCCCTCTGTCCCCCCGTACACGGGGGGATGAAAGGGGGGCCCGGCGGTTCCCCTATGCCCTACCGTCATCCTCAGTGCTCGGCGGAGAATGTTAAGCGCTGCGTTGGCGTCTCGACACAGCACCAGCCCGCACTTTGGACAGCGGTGGCTGCGAGTGGAAAGAGTCTGCTTCACCAGGTACCCGCACCCAGGACACTCCTGACTGCTGTACTCCGGCGGAACGGCAATCATCACCTTGCCGTAGTAGTCCAGCCACTGCACAAACAAAGACCAAGCTGCGTCCCGGATAGACTTGGCCAGGCGGTGGTTCTTCGCCAGATTCCCTCGTACGCCACGAGGTCGTCAGACACTACTACACACCGGGCCAACTTCATAGCCCAGTCTCTACGCTGGCGTTTAGCCTTTCTTGCAGTTGGCGCAGAAGCGAGAGATGGAAGCCCAAGCCCGCTCTGCGCTTGCTTGCCTAGCCTGTGAATTCAACGGGGATTATTGCCTCACGGGTGGGCTGCGGCTGGGATCGTCTCCCAAGCTGGCAAGAGCAGCCCATGTTGGAGCGGGTGGAGGCCATTCTGGAAGTCTTGCTCAGCAGACGCTGGCCAATGCCCAGGCCACTGCCCAGAATACGGAGGCCATTGGGCGAGCTTTTGAGGCCATTGCCCAGAATACGGAGGCTATCGGGCGAGTTTTTGAGGCCATTGCCGAGCTGCGCGAGGTGGTCGAGCAACAAAACCGCGCCATCACCTATCTCCTAAGCCAAGACTAGACCCCGGTCAGAGCTGGGCCGATTGCTCTTCAGGCAACTTGATTACTTTTTAAGATTAGTATAGAGGGGGCGAAGCTGACGCGCTTCGTCGAGCAGTTCTTCGTGTGAGAGAGAACAATGTTTCAGCCTAACTTCAAGCCTTCTAGGAACTCTGCTCTTGGATCGCTGCTGCTAGCCTCTTCGCTGGCGGTGGCCGCCTGCTCTGCCGAAACGCCCCAGGTGACGCAAGTGCCGCCCACCCTTACGGCCCAGGTGCCGGAAGAGGGGGTCGCCTTCTACTACAATGGCGTGAAAATCTCGATC
>NZ_JANSJJ010000027.1:0-16431 GCF_047502715.1 Synechococcus sp. H55.10 | reverse complement strand
GGGTGAGGGTGTTCCTCAGGGAGAGGGGCTGGGGGTGAGGGAGTCCCTCAGGGAGAAGGGCTGGGGGTGAGGGAGTCCCTCAGGGAGAGGGGCTGGGGGTGAGAGCAGAACTGCCCAAATCCGGCAGGCTGACTGCAAACAGGGTGCGGTTCTCGCCGCTTTCCACCCGCAGGATTCCTTGCAGCAGCTCCACCGCCTTTTTCACCAGCGGCAGGCCCAAGCCGGTGCCCCCCTGGTGGGCGTAGTCCAGTTGCGGAATGCGGTGGAACTTCTCGAAAATGCGGGGCAGGTGCTCCGCTGGGATCTCGACGCCGGTGTTGATTACCTGCAAATGGAGACCCGAAGAATCGCCCGCCACTTCCAGGTAAACCTGCTGGCCAGCAGGGGTGTATTTGGCAGCATTGGCCAGCAACTCGCTGAGGATGCGGGTGAGCAGCCCCACATCGGTGCTGAACAGGATGGGTTCAGAGGGAATGCGGGAGACAAAAGTGAGCCGGCGCTCCTGAAAGCGCAGAGCAAAGGGCGGCACCAGCTTTTCCAGCCACTCTCGCACCTCGAAGCGGGCAATCTCCAGACTGCGGCTGCCGGCCTCTAGCCGCTGCAGATCCAGCAGGTCGTTGACCAAGTCCAGCTCTTTTTGCCACTCCTGTTTGAGGATGTGGAAATAGGGGATCTGCGCCTCGGAAAGACCGCGCACCTCCAACATTTTCAAAGCCATTTTCATGTTGGTCAGAGGCGTGCGCAGCTCGTGGGAGACCATGCTGAGAAACTCTTCTTTGAGCTCGTTGAGCTGCTGCAGTTGCCGGAGCTGGGCCTGGATTTCTTGGTAGAGGCGGGCCTGGCGAATGGCGATGCTGCACTGAGTGGCCACCTGCTCGGCAAAGTGGATCTCGGCTTCAATAAACCCTTCCTGGGGCAAGCGGACTAACTTGAGAAAGCCCAGCAACGAGCCCGTTTCCACAAACAGGGGGCAGGCGAGTAAGGTGCAGCGCCCCCGCAGCGGGTGATCCGTGCTGAAGTAGAGGGTCTGGCCTTGGCGAAGCTGGCGCAAAAGAACGGGATCCAAGGGCAGGGTAACTTGGCCTATAGGGGGCAGGGATCCCGCCGCTTCGTAGACCAGCGTGTAGGTCTGGGTTTCCGGATGGATGAGGGCCACACCGCAGGCGCCCAGTTGGAAAGCCTGGGTCAGCTCCCGCACCACGGTGGCCAAGATCTCCTGTTCGTCCAGGCTGGAGCCCACCTTGTCGCCAATGAGCCGCAGCATTTGCTCGTACCTTACCCGCTGGGCCAGCTCGGCATTGCGCACCTCCACCTGGTAGCGCAGCTCGGCATTGGCAGCTTGCAGTTGCTCAAACAGCTCCGCCTGTTGCAGCGCCAGCCCCAGTTGATCGGCAATTTGTCGCAAAAAATCCGGCATCCAGGGATCCCATTTTTTGGGGGCGCTGCACTGGTGGGCAATCAACAGCCCCCAGAGGCGGGCCAGCCCGCCGTCTGTGCCGTCAGGGCCAGCCGACTGCAAGATGGGCACCACCAAGTTGGCCCGCACCCCCAAGCTGGCCAGCAGCTCCCGGTGGCAGGGCTGGATGGGGGCAGTGTCGATATCTTCAATGGCGGAAATGCGGCCCTGCTGATAGGCTTGGTGCCACTGGGTTACGAAACAATGATCTTCGATAACCAGGCCCAGCAGGCTCAACTCTGGCCGGCTAACCGATTGCATGGCGATCTCGCCTACCCAATCGGGGAAAAAGCGGTAGATCACCACCCGCTCCACATCCAACAAACGGCGAACTTCCTCTACAGCAAAACTGAGGATGGACTCCACCTGCAACGATTGCCGGATCCTTTGGACGATGTGGCTGAGCAGCCGGGCTTGGTGGAGCTGCAATTGAACCTGCTCCTGGGCCTGCTTGCGCTCGCTGATATCGACAATTGAGGCGACACCGTAAATCTGTTTCTCGGGAGTCTCCGCCGCAAAAGACGAGAGATCCACCCACCGGATCTCGCCACTTTTGTGGATGTAGCGTTTTTCCATCCGGTAGCCGCGGCGGCGGCCCGCTCGTATTTCTTCGACATAGATTGCCTCCTGCCGCAGATCCTCAGGATGCGTTATGTCGGCGTAATTCATGCTCAAGAGCTCGGCCTCGGTGTAGCCGGTGAGCTGGCAAAAGCTCTCGTTCACCTTTAGCAAGTGCCCCGCCGCATCCGTGACCGCCATGCCCACCGGGGCTTGCTCGAAGAGACTTTGAAACAGATCTTGCTGATATTCCAGAGAGTGCTGAAGTTGTTGCTGTTGGTTTTGCAACTCTTTTTCCGGGGTCAAATCCTGTACGCTGACGATCATGCCGATTACCTTTCCCTGGGCATCTAGCCAGGGAGCCTCCAAAATCCGCACTGGAAACCGTTCCCCGCTGCGGCGCCTGAAGGTCAGCTCCCATCCCTGCGGGGGCCGCCCCTGGGCAAAGGCGGCGGTGATCTTGCCCATCTCTTCCGGGGGCCAATAGACAAAAGGGGGATCCTTCCCGATGAGCTCCTCCTTGGGCCAGCCCACCATCGTGGCAAAGGTCTCGTTGACGTAGATCTGTCTGCCTTGTGGATCGACGGCGGCAATGCCCAGAGGAATGGCGCGTTCGATGGCAACGCGCAAATTCAGGGTGGTTTGTAGATCTGGTAGATCCAGTTTCTCCGTTGACGGCTCCCTCCAGACTGCTACTGAAGGCGGCGGGCCTAAGGTTAGCCGCCAGCACAGCTCATCTTGGTTCACCACCCCCAACAGGGATCCCGCTTCGTCCACCACCGGCAAGTGGCGGATCCCGTGGGCCCGCATCAGCTCCAACAATGCCAGGGGATCGCGGTAGTTGCCGACGGCCAAGGTCACGACCGGGGTGGTCATCACCTCAGCCAGGGTGGATCCCTGCCAAGAGCGGTCGCTGGCCACCCACCGCAACACGTCCACAGCCGTCAAAATGCCCACCACTCGGCCTGCGTCCACCACCAAGGCGTAGGGCCAGGAGCCATTCTTTTGCGCCAGCAGGGAGAGAAGCTCGGCAAGGGAGCTGTCAAGCCCGACCAAGGGCGGCATCCGGCCAAACAACTGTTCCAGGGATCCCGATGGAGAGGGCAAATCTTGCGCCATGTCGGAGGACAACTGAACCTTAAAGTTACAGTCAAAAAAGTTGTAAAAAGTTACAGTCAAAAAGTTGTAAATAGTATCGCGGCCAGGAGCCTTTAGCCAGAACCAGACAAAATACTTAGAGGTAGTTTTGACTCTAGGTAGCTGATGGTTTTAACCTAACTTTAATCTCATAATTAAGAGTACCACGTCGAGTAAAGAAGTTTTGGGTCTTGACATGAATCTTTACATCTATTCACTATTTAAACTTACTATCCAACTAATTTATGTTGGTTTATGGACTGAGACCTCAGGAACAAGTTAAGCTCTTAGCTTGCTATTGAAGGTAATTTTCAGCCCTAGGTTTCGACTCTTACACCTTATCGAGATTTTGCCTTTGTCTAAAAAGGGACAATCACCATCTTGTTGCTCTGTTTTTTTCAAGCATCCTTGCTTCATCGGCCTAAGCTTCAACTGGTTTGATTGAAGACAGATTTGACGGATTTTGTTTGAGCGGCTGCCAGCTTGCCTGAGATCGATCTGTGCCGCTGAGGCGATCCCTTCCAGCCCTCCGACCTCTGAGAGGGGAGTTGGGAAGCGGTCCGGGCAATGACCGTGCTCTTGGATCGGCTGGAGTACAAGGAGGGATCCCTTCGCTTAAAGTGGGGCTTCCTTCGGCTAGGCTCGTGGCTGGAGCTTGCGGAAAGATGCTCGCTCCACTCAAAGAAAACAAAAACTCCTGTGGTAGTTTCCACATACTTCTTCATATCTTGAAGACTTGCTTAGAGATTGAGCTAGAGTGTTCTCAGTCAGTTTCTCTGGTGGGCCACTTTTTGGGGAGGAAAAGACATGAAAGTGGGAGATCGAGTGCGGGTGCGTACCAGCGTGATCGTCTATCACCACCCGGAATATCGCAATCAACCTTTTGACCTCAAAGGCATGGAAGGGGAGCTGAAGGCCGTGATTCAGGATTGGAATGGCCGTCCGATCAGCGCCAATTTTCCCTTTCAGGTGCAGTTTGGCAACAAGTTCCGGGCTCATCTGCAGGCCGATGAGCTAGAGTTGGTTGAGCCGGCCAACTCAGCAGAGTCTGCCGGGACGGCTGCCTAGTTGAGGCTCAGCAGCGTGCGGTTGGTTTCCAGAATCGGCCTGATCAAGTCGGCTTCCGCGGGGGTGAGGTAATTGGCCATCACCTCTTGCAGGAAGCGGTAGGTTGCCTCGCAACTGCGTTGGGTGCGGAAGGCCCGCATCAAGGTCTGAAACCAGTAGAGAAACCGCTCTTTGTAGCGTTGCTCATCGTCCAAGAGCATGGCCAAGGCGGAAAGGCGCAGCACCCGAACGGTGTCAGCTTTCCACTTGTTACTAAAGTCTTCCACCCCCCGCATGAGCAAGTAGGGATCCAGCGCGCGCATTTTCATCTCCACATCCCGGATGATCTGGGCTTCTGCCGCTTGAATCTTGCGATAGGCGCTCAGGCGTAGGTCAAAGGAAGCCAGGTAGGTTTCCATGAATTGCAGCTCCTCATCCCTGAGATAGCGCCCATCGGCAGCGATGCTCAGTTGGCGCAGTTGAGTCAGCATGGGGCTCCTTGGGCAAGCTGGAATGGGTGAGAATGAGAAAAAAACACCCCCCTTGGCTGACGGCACAGCCTGGGTCTTTTGATCCTATCCCTAAACTCCTCGCCAGAAGAGCAGGATTGCCGGGATCCTCGGCAACCCTCTCAGTCAGGTTAATATTAATTAACAGTCTGTTGTTGCAAGAACCTACTCGACCCCAGATTGTTACCTACGAGTGGCCATCTGCGAGTTCGATTCAAAAACACCCTTTGGGAGGAAACACTTCCGTGAGTCAGAAAGGTAAAAACAAAAAATGGAGAAGCGCGGGGTTGTATGCGCTGCTGGCCATCGTCTTGATCTCCTTGGCCACCACCTTCTTCGGCACCCGCCCGGCTGAGCGCCTGGAGATCAGCTACTCCGACTTGATCAGCCGCGTGGAACGGGGCGAGGTCAGCAAGGTTTTGGTGGAGACGGCCCCGGATGGTCGCCAAGTGGCCATTGCCGAGGCAGAAATCAACAACCGCGCCACCCAAGTGCAGGTAAATCTGCCCCCCCTTACTCCAGAGTTTGAAAACACCCTGGTTGCCAACGGGGTGGAGCTGGCGGTGCGCCCAGTTCAGGAGGAAGGGCTCCTCGGGCGCATTCTCAGCACCTTCTTCCTGCCTGTTTTGCTGTTGCTGGGGCTTTTTTTCCTGCTGCGGCGCGCTCAAAATGGCCCTGGCAGCCAGGCCCTCAACTTCGGCAAATCGAGGGCGCGGGTGCAAATGGAGCCGAAAACTCAAATTACTTTCAACGATGTGGCCGGTATCGAGCAGGCCAAGCTGGAGCTGGCAGAGGTGGTGGATTTCCTGAAAAATTCAGAGCGCTTTACGGCTTTGGGAGCCAAGATCCCGCGTGGGGTGTTGCTGGTGGGCCCGCCCGGCACGGGTAAAACCCTGTTGGCCCGCGCTGTGGCCGGTGAGGCGGGTGTGCCCTTCTTCTCCATTTCTGGCTCTGAGTTTGTGGAGATGTTTGTCGGGGTCGGTGCCTCCCGTGTGCGGGATCTGTTCGAGCAGGCCAAGCAAAATGCCCCCTGCATTGTCTTCATCGATGAAATCGATGCCGTGGGTCGGCAGCGGGGAGCTGGCCTGGGGGGTGGCAACGACGAGCGGGAGCAAACCCTGAACCAGTTGCTGACCGAAATGGACGGCTTTGAGGGCAACTCCGGCATCATCGTTATTGCCGCCACCAACCGTCCCGATGTGTTGGATGCGGCGCTGCTGCGGCCCGGTCGCTTTGACCGCCAAGTGACGGTGGATCGCCCTGATTTTCAGGGCCGTCTGGAGATCCTCAAGGTGCATGCCCGCGGCAAAACCCTGGCCGCCGATGTGGATCTAGAGAAATTGGCCCGCCGCACCCCTGGGTTTACCGGTGCGGATTTGGCCAACCTGCTCAACGAAGCGGCCATTTTGGCGGCCCGCCGCAACCTCACCGAGATCTCGATGGACGAGATCAACGACGCCGTGGATCGGGTGTTGGCCGGCCCGGAGAAGAAGGATCGCCTCATGAGCGAGCGGCGCAAGGAGCTGGTGGCCTACCACGAGGCGGGCCACGCCTTGGTGGGATCCCTTTTGCCCAACTACGACCCGATCCAAAAAGTGACGATCATCCCCCGCGGCCAGGCGGGTGGCCTCACCTGGTTCCTGCCCAGCGATGATGACATGGGCCTGACCACCCGTGCCCACCTGAAAAACATGATGACCGTTGCCCTGGGCGGACGGGTGGCCGAAGAGGTGATCTACGGGGAGTCGGAGATCACCACAGGGGCGGCCAGCGACCTGCAACAGGTGGCCCGCATTGCCCGCAACATGGTCACCCGCTTTGGCATGAGCGATCGCCTGGGGAATGTGGCCCTGGGTCGCCAATATGCCAACATCTTCCTGGGCCGGGAGATCGCCGCAGAACGGGACTTCTCTGAGGAGACGGCAGCCCTCATCGACGAGGAGGTGCGGCGGCTGGTGAATGAGGCCTACCAGCGGGCCACCTACCTGATTCGGGAAAACCGCGCCCTCTTGGAGCGCATCGCCCGCCGCTTGGTGGAAGCCGAGACCATCGATGGGGAAGAGCTGCAGGCGATCATCGACAGCTCTGAGGTGGTGATGCTGCCGCCTGAAAACGAGCCAGAGCCGCTGACCTTCCCGGTAACCCTCAACGCCAACGCCTAGGCCCCTCTCCTGTGCCTAGACCTGGGATCCCTGCCTTTTCCCTTGAGGAGGGCAGGGATCTCGATTTTTGCCTGATGATAGCCATCTCCCCTCTCCCTCTGGGAGAGGGGCCGGGGGATCCTAGCTGACCACAGCCGAACCTGACAAAGTCCGGCTCACCTCTGCTTCCAGGGGCTGAGGCTCGTAGATTTTCAACACGTACTCAGCTACCATGCGGTCGGTGTTGAAAACCGGGTTGAGGGTGCGGATCGCCTCCTTCATGCGGGCAATCCAGCGGCGCGGGATCCCTTGCTCGTCCCGCTCATAGAACATGGGGATCACCTCATACTCCAACAAATCGTAGAGAGAGTTGGCGTCCAAATCGTCTTGGGCAGCGGGATCCAAGCCTTCGATTTCTTGGCCGATGGCCCAGCCATTGCGGCCGTTGTAACCCTCCGGCCACCAGCCGTCCAACACCGACAGATTCAACCCCCCGCTGAAGCCCACCTTTTGCCCTGAGGTGCCAGAAGCTTCCAGAGGGCGTCGCGGGTTGTTCAGCCACACATCTACCCCCTGCACCAAGTTGCGACCGACATAGGCATCGTAATTTTCAATGAAGGCGACCCGGTTGGCCACCTCAGGGCGATTGGACCATTCCACCACCCGTTGGATCAGGCGCTTGCCCCCCTCGTCCCGCGGATGGGCCTTGCCGGCAAAGATAATCTGCACAGGATACTCTTTATTGGTGAAGATGCGGGTCACTCGCTCCAGATCGCGCAGGATCAAATCTCCTCGCTTGTAAGTGCTGAAGCGGCGGGCAAACCCAATCGTCAGGATCTTGGGATCCAACAACTGGTTGACCGCCTGGATGCGCTCATTGCTTTCGCCGCGGTTGCGCCGCGCCCGCAACACCCGGTGGCGGGTAAAAGACACCAACCGCTCCCGCAGGGCTTCCTTGCGCCGCCACAGCTCCTCATCGGGAATTTCTTCCACCTTGGCCCACAGTTCCGGATCCGACACCCGCTCCGGCCAGTCGGGGCCCAAGTACTGATCGTAGAGGTTCCAGAAGAGGGGGGAAACCCAGGTGCGGGCGTGCACCCCATTGGTAATAGAGCTGATGGGCACCTCATCCACCGACCGCTCGGGGTAGAGCACATGCCACATCTCGCGAGAAACCCGTCCGTGCAGCTTGCTTACCCCATTGGCCGCCCGCGCGTAGCGCAAAGCCAGCACCGTCATGTTGAAGGGCTCCCAGGGATCCCCGCTGCGACGAGCTCCCAAAGCCAAAAATTGCTCCCGCGTCAGGCCCAGTTGTGGCCAGAAGGAAGCAAAGAACGCATCCATCTCGTTGGGGCTGAAAGCATCGTGGCCAGCCGGCACCGGTGTGTGGGTGGTAAAGACACATTTTTCCCGCACCTTGGCCTCCGCCGCCTCAAAAGGCGTGCCCCGCGCCACCTCTTCCCGCAGCAGCTCCAAGGTCAAGAAGGCGGCATGCCCCTCATTCATGTGATAGACCATGGGATCCAGGCCCAACTGGCGCAGCAGACGCACCCCCCCGATGCCGAGGATACACTCTTGGGCAATGCGCGTGTCGGTGCTGCCCCCGTAGAGATGGGCGGTAATCCAGCGGTCGATGGGATCGTTCTCCTCCAGGTCGGTGTCCAGCAGCAAGAGAGGCACCCGGCCCACGTCCGCCCGCCAGGCGCGCGCCTTCACCAGCCGCTGCCGCATCGCCACTTCCACCAACAGAGGGCTGCCATCCGGCTGACGCACCAAGGTCAGCGGCAAGGACTCAAACTCGGAGTCTTCATAAAGCTCCCCCTGCCAGCCACTGGTGTCCAGGCGCTGCTGGAAATAGCCCTGACGGTAGAGCAATCCAATGGCCACCAGGGGCACTCCCAAATCGGAGGCCGACTTGAGGTGATCGGCGGCCAACATACCCAAGCCCCCAGAGTAGGTGGGCAAAGACTCGTGTAGGCCATACTCAGCGCAGAAATAGGCGATGGGGCGCTGCCAGTCGTAGGTTTTCATGGTGCGCTTGGCCCAGGTATCCTCAGCCGCCATGTACTGCCGATAGGACTGCACCATCCGGTTCAACGTGTTGAGGTAGTTGACGTCAGTAGCCAAGGCCGCCAGGCGCAAGTAGGAAACCTCCTCCAGCATGCGCACCGGGTTGTGAGAGGTTTTTTCCCACAGGGCAGGATCCATTTCCCGGAAAATGGTGAGATGATCGGGGTTCCAAGTCCACCAGTAGTTGCGGGCGATCTCGCACAAAGGGGTAAGCGCCTGCGGCAGCGCCGGGCAACGTTCAGGAAAAGCGGGGGCTAAGGTGGCAATGGACATAGGGCAGATACCTGAGGTTAAAGTTATGGGCTCGAAAAAGAAGAGGTAGAGGTCGATCCCGGTAAACGTATCTCAATTATTATTGAGCCGATCCTGAGGATCCGCAGAAGAGAATTCAAGATCTCTACAAAATCTTCAGGAGACGCAACTCAGCTTTTGCGGAGCTTTCCTCGATCTTGCCACAGTGGCGTGGAGCCCTCAAAAACAGCGACCACCAGCAGACCAGGTTTCGATTCCGCCAGACTCAAGAGAGGGTGCGGCATCAGAGTTAACAAGATCTGCAGAACCCCAACGAACTCTCAGGAAACTTCTCCAGAGCGATCAAAATGTTGCTACCCACAAACCCTCAAAAACTACAGCTACTTTTGCTACCAATCGGTTATTTTGTGGGTTTTTTCCCGAAGTTGAGCCCTAGCGTCCTTCCACCACGGCCAGGCGGGTGTTGCGGTAGTAGTGGCTGAGGATCTGTTGGTAGGAGTAGTTTTGGCTGGCCAGGGCGGCAGCTCCCCACTGGCTCATGCCCACCCCGTGCCCGTAGCCGCGCCCCTGGATCTCGAAGAAAGCCGGTGAGGCTGCTGCAATAGGGGTCAGGCTGGCTGTAGTGGCCGTCTCCCCGCGGGGGCTGATGGCGATCATCGTGCTGCGCAACCCCAGGGCCCGCCGGAATTCGCTGCCGCTGACGTCTTTGCTGCCTTGGGATCCCACCAGGCGCAGGGTGATGGCCCGTCCCCAGGGGGAGCTGCGCAGGATCTCGATGGAACGGATGGCTCCGATCCCGCCGGCCAACTGCTGGAGCTGCTGGGCGGGAATGGTAGCCGTCCAGCTAAACACCGGCGAGTGGTGATCGAAATCGGGCACCCCCTGCAAGTAGGGCCGCGATTCTAACCAGACATTCCCTGCATCATCCGTGTGCCCGCCCCCGGAGGAGTGGAAAACGGCATTGATCAACTGCCCCTGGTGGATAAGCACCTGTCCGGCGGTTTCGCGGGCTGCCGCTTGGGTGCGGTTGGATTCGGCGGCCACCCCTTTGTAGACCTGCCAATCGACGCCATTTCCCAAGTCAAAAGGCTGCTGGGAGCGACGACTGCGGTGGTAGAGGGCGTAGGTGCGGGAGGCCACCGCTTGGGCTTTGAGGGCCTCCATGGGAAAACGATGTCCCATCTCGCTGCCCACCACGCTGGAAACGTAGTCTTCCAAGCCAACTTGGTTGATGGCGATCACCCCACTCTCGCCGGGGATCAGCTCCACCCAGCCGCGGTACCAGTTCTGGTCGATGAACACCAACCCATCGGGGGTAGTGGGCTGTAGGTAAAGGCGTTCTCCCTGTTGGCCGGCCAAACTGACCGCCGAGCCTATCCGGCTGGCCTGCAGCGGCTGCATGGCCGGAACTTCGGCCAGTGGCTGTCCCTGGGCGTTCAACAGGCGGGCCGGGGCAGAGCTGCCAAGCCTGACCTGCGGCTTGTTGACGGCAATCCCCACCCGCAGCAGCACCCGCGCCTGCACCGGGAAGGCCAAACAGAGCCAGGCCCAGACCAGAAGGCCGATCCCCCTAAGCCAAGCCGAGGGCAGCGGAGACACAACCGGAGAGGAAAAGAGGGCTACACTCACACGTCACTCCTCTGGGTAGAGACCACCTATGAGCAGCGGATCCCCTGCCCACCGATGGGCGAGGAAGGGATCCACCAGAAAATCTACAAAGCAAGGCCTGAGAAGGCAGATCTCAAAACTCACCCGAAACTCAAGCCGCTGCCTGTCCTAGGGGATCCCGGCCAGCCGCTCGCGTTAGCGGGCCGGAGGCCTTAGCCGATATGACAGTATCAAAAACCTCTCGCGGATGCACGACTTCAAGCCGACCTTTTTGTCGCCCAAGTTCCCCATTAGGTTGCCAGGGGGATCCCCCGCCGGCGGCAAAACCACTGCTGCAACAAGCGACGACACTCGGCCTCGCAAACCCCGCCGATGACCTCTGGGCAATGAAAGCTGGCGGCAGAAGCAGGCACATTGAGCACGCTGCGCAGCGCTCCGGCCTTGGGATCGTCGGCGCCGTAAATCACCTGGGCCAACCGCGCTTGGCTGATCGCCCCCGCACACATGGGGCAGGGCTCGAGGGTGACATATAGCCGACAGCCCTGCAACTGCCAGTCGCCCAGGCGCTGCCCCGCCTGCCGTAGGGCCAAAATCTCCGCATGGGCGGTGGGATCCCGATCCCGTTCCCGCCGGTTGCCGCTCAGGGCCAACAACTCTTCCCCCGGCCCCACCACCAGAGCTGCCACCGGCACCTCCCCAGCTTCTCCTGCCCGCTCGGCTTCTCGCAGGGCCAACTGCATCCAGGCGCGGTGGCGCTGCCACGGATCCCGCCCCTGGGGCAACAAAGAGGGGAGCTTGCTCGAATTGCCGATCGTCA
This sequence comes from Synechococcus sp. H55.10, assembly GCF_047502715.1. NCBI lineage: Bacteria > Bacillati > Cyanobacteriota > Cyanophyceae > Synechococcales > Synechococcaceae > Synechococcus > Synechococcus sp. H55.10. The sequence continues at coordinate 4,836 of NZ_JANSJJ010000027.1, read as the reverse complement.
TTGGGCGTTTGAGCACTGCCGTTGCCCGCCAGATTTGCTAAGTTAAGCGCAAAGCCCTTACCAATCCAAAGAAATGGGTGAGGGTGGGTGGAATATTATAGATGTGAAGCTGGACTGAGCTAGCCTCAGTTGGTGGATTTGGCTCAAGCTTTCTCCATCTTCGCATTTGTTTTCTCGGCAATACGGCTTAGCTTTGGGAGGGATCATGGCGCGGATTCTACGGCAAACACTTCTGGCGATGGCTTTGTTCGGCGGCGGCGTTGCCGGTGGAGTCTGGCTGTCGTCTCGAGCGGGGCAAGCATGGCTGCAGCAAACTCCCCTTGCCACTTGGTCGCAGCGGGCCGGCGGGGGGGTGGGATCCCTTCTGCCTGAGTCTGCCTCTCCCGCCGATGCCGTGCGGCCTTCCAATTTCATTGCCGCTGTTGCCCAAAAGGTCGGCCCGGCGGTGGTGCGCATCGATGCCACCCGCACCGTAGCCAGCCCCATCGATCCCGAGCTGTTTAACCAGCCCCTGTTCCGTCGCTTCTTTGGGGGACAAATCCCGCAACTGCCGCAGGAGTTTCAGCAGGAAGGCACCGGATCCGGATTCATCATCGATGCCAACGGCCTCATCCTCACCAACGCCCACGTGGTGGAGGGTAGCGAGCGGGTTAGGGTTCATCTGCTGGATGGACGCACCTTTGAAGGGGAGGTCAAAGGCTCCGATCCGGTGACCGACATCGCCGTGATCCAGATCGAGGGCGAAAATCTGCCCACGGTTACCTTGGGCAACTCCGACCAGGTGCGGCCGGGGGATTGGGCCATCGCCATCGGCAACCCGCTGGGCCTGGACAACACCGTAACGGCGGGGATCATCAGCGCCGTCGGGCGTTCCTCCGGGCAGATTGGGGCCACCAACAAGCGGGTGACGTTCCTGCAAACGGATGCGGCCATCAATCCCGGCAACTCGGGCGGCCCGCTGCTGGATGCGGAAGGTCGCGTCATTGGGGTGAATACGGCCATTTTCCAGCGGGCCCAGAGCGTCGGCTTTTCCATCCCCATCAACCGCGCCATGGAAATTGCCGAGCAACTCATCCGCAATGGCCGGGTGGAGCATGCCTTCTTGGGCATTCGCATGATTACCCTCAGCCCCGATTTGGTGGCCCGCCTCAACCGTGACCCGGCCCGCCCCACCCCGCTGACGGTGCAAGAGGGGGTGTTGATCGGGCAGGTAATTCCCGGCTCCCCGGCTGAGCAAATTGGCTTGCAAGAGGGGGATGTTATCACCGAGATCGATGGGCAAGCCATCCGCAATGCCGAGCAGGTGCAGCAGTTGGTGGAAGCGGCGGGGGTGGGCAAGACGCTGACGCTGCGGGTCATCCGCGACGGCCAGGCGCGCACCTTCCAGGTGAAGACGGGGGTGCTGCCGGTGGGCTCTTGAGCAGGTAGGCTGGGATCCTGGCCCCGACCAACCCCCTGGTCAGTCCAGTTTTGGAGCTGTTTTGTGATCCCCGAACCCCACCTTTCCTCTGAAACCCCTCTCTCTGAGGTGAAGCCGAACGTTAAGGGCAAAAAGAAGAAATGGCTCAAAATCGGCGGGATCTCGAAACCTGCCCCTGAGCGCCCCAAACTCTCCCGCAAAGATTACGAGCGAGCCTTGTTCCCGCTCAAGGTGGAGCTGGTGAAGCTGCAGTACTGGGTAAAGCACCAGGGCCTAAAGGTGGTGATCATCTTTGAGGGGCGCGATGCTGCCGGCAAGGGGGGCATGATCACGACCCTGACCCAACCCCTCAATCCCCGCGGCTGCCGGGTGGTTGCCCTGGGGGTGCCCTCAGACCGAGAGCGCACCCAATGGTATTTTCAGCGCTACGTGGCCCATCTCCCCGCTGCCGGCGAGATCGTTATCTTCGATCGCAGTTGGTACAACCGGGCCGGAGTCGAGCGGGTGATGGGCTTTTGCACCGAGGAAGAGTATCAGGAATTCATGCGCTCCTGTCCCGAATTTGAGCGCATGCTGGTGCGCTCCGGCATTATCCTTTTGAAGTACTGGTTTTCCGTGAGCGACGCAGAACAGGAGCGCCGCTTCCAAAAACGGGTGAAGGATCCGCTCAAACGCTGGAAACTCAGCCCCATCGATCTGGAGTCCCGCAACCGCTGGGTCGAGTATTCCAAAGCCAAGGACGCGATGTTAGCCCACACCAACATTCCCGAGGCCCCCTGGTTCACAGTGGAGGCCGACGACAAGCGGCGGGCCCGTCTCAACTGCATTCACCACATTCTCAGCAAGATCGAAGACTTAATCCCTGAGGCGATAGAGCTGCCGCCGCGCCCGCCAGGAGAGCTCTATCGGCGGCCGCCCCGCAACGAGCAGTTCTATGTGCCGTCTATTTACTGATCCCCGTGACAGAATAGCCCTAGAGGCGGGGAGCGAGATCGCGTATGGCTTGGGCAGTTGGCGAAGAATTGCAGGGGGGGCGCTACCGCATCGAGGCCATTTTGGGGGAAGGGGGCTTTGGCATCACCTACCGCGCCTGGGATAGCGTCCGTGCTGACTATGTGGTTATCAAGGTCTTAAACGACAGCATCCGCGAGGATCCCGATTATCCCCGCTTCCAGCAAAACTTCATGAACGAGGCGCTGCAACTGGCCCGTTGCCGCCACCCCCATGTGGTGAAGGTGGAAGAGGTGATCTGGGAGCAGGATTGCTGGTGCATTGTGATGGAGTACATCCGTGGCCAGACTCTGCACCAGCTTTTGCGGCAAAAGGGGCCGCTGCCCCTGCCGGAAGCCCTGCGCCTGACGCGGGAGGTGGGATCCGCCCTCATGGCCCTGCACGAACAGGGGATTCTGCATCGAGACGTGAAGCCGGCCAACATCCTGGTGCGGGAGGGATCTGGGCAAGCGGTGTTGATCGACTTTGGGCTGGCGCGGGCCTACGCCCAAGGTCTGATCCAGCGCCACACCTCCTACGGCACCGATGGCTACGCCCCTCTGGAACAATACGACAGCCTACGCCGCCGCGGCGCCTTCACCGATGTCTACGCCTTGGCAGCGACCCTCTACACCCTGCTGACAGGAATGGTGCCCCTGTGTGCGCCGGTGCGGGCCACAGGCCGCCAGTTGGATACCCCCCGCAGCCTCAACCCCAGCATTCCCGAGATTGTAGAGGCCGCCATCCTCAAAGGGATGGCTCTCCACCCCGAAGAGCGCCCGCAAACCATGTCCGAGTGGCTGGCCCTGTTGCCGGCAGCGGTCTCTCCAGAAGAGAAGAAGCAGCCGGTTGCCTTTGAGCCGGCCCTTCGCACCCAGGATCTGCAGGAACTAGAGCAGCTTCTAGCCCGGCAACCTCAAGATGAGCTGGAACAGCTCCTGGCCCAGCACTCAGCAGAAGAGCTGGAGCAAATAGTGGCGCCCCCCACCCCTGCCACGATAAAGAAAAAAGAGGGGGCATCCGGATCCCTGGTTCCTTTTGAGATCTGTCCAGAAAGGCAAGGGAGCTGGGAGGGATCCCTGCCCGCTACTCTCCCCTGGCCAGACTGGGTGGGAGAAGCGGCTCCCGCCCTACAAGGGCTGTGGGATCGGCTGCGGGCCGGGCGGTGGGGGGAAGCGGATCGCTGGACGACGGCCCTGATGTTAAAGCTGGGCGGGCGATCCCAGGTGGGCTTTTTCGATCCCAAGGATGTTCAGGCTTTCCCCTGCCCGCTGTTGCGGCTGATCGACCAACTGTGGATGCAGGCCAGCCATGGGCGCTTCGGCTTCACCGTCCAGAAGCAGCTCTGGCAGGAGTGCGATCCCGAGGCGGGAGGCGGGATCAGATCGGGCTCCTTCTTGGCGTTGCCCCGCGAAGCGTGCATGGGAGAAAGAGTCGGCTGGCGGGTGCAGGGCCGCTGGTTGGGGTATGGGGAGCTCAAGACCAACCTGGAAGCACCAAAAGGTCACCTGCCGGTGGGCTTTCTCTGGGGCTACTCAGGTGGCCTGCACTCAGCCCTGTTGGTACTGGATCGAGCGGTGCTGAAAAAGCTAAAAGCCTGTCTATAAAAAAACTCCCCTCTCCCAAAAAGAAGAAGAAAGGCTAGGGGGGTCGCGTCAGCGGCGCAAAGCGCCTGGGGAGCGTCTTAATCGGGTTTGAAACGCAACGACTCCCGAAAACAGGACGACAGTCAATGCCCTCGGCCTGCAATCGTCTTAGATACGGGAGTGCCGCAATTGGAGCAATTTTGGGTGGTGCCGTTTGCATTCACCGCTATTTTTTTGTGGGCGACAATAGACAGAAATTGCCCCTATCTAGGATAGATTTTGCCATCCCAGTCCTAGCCAAACCTTTCATATTCAAACTTTCAAAGCCAATTATGTCGGATTTTTCGAGTACAGCCTGTTAATTTAAAATAGGGTACAGGTTTTAAGAGGAAGGAGAGAAGGGAATGCCAACCCATTCTTTGGATCTACGGCAAAGGGTCGTGGCAGCTTATCTGGCAGGTAAGACCTCTATCCGCCAGGTAGCCGAACGGTTCATGGTGACCAAAAGAACAGTACACCGCTGGGTGCGACAGTACCAACAAACTCAGGATTTGACCCCCAAGAAAGTAGGCACCAAGCGAGTGGGTATTTTGGAACAACATCGACAGGAAGTGATGGCAATTATTGCAGAACATCCAGACTTCTACCTGTGGCAATATCAAGAACTGTTGCGGGAGCGCTTAGCGATTAATGTGAGTACCGTCACGATACACAATTTCTTGAAAAAGCAAGGCATGACTCTAAAAAAAAGACTTACCGCAGTGCGAGAGTCCAAGAAGAGGCGGTGCAAAGAGAACGACTAGCTTATCGTCAAGAAGTCAGGGATATTCCAGCGGAGGA
>NZ_JANSJJ010000026.1:0-1325 GCF_047502715.1 Synechococcus sp. H55.10 | reverse complement strand
CGAAATAGGATCCCACCTGAATACTTGAATATAGTCTTGTTCATCATTTGTCCGAATCGACTGCTTTGATCTGGTCTAACCCGAGGTATGTAAGCCAACTCTCTGGACAGGAGTTGACAGGGGAGAGATCTGACATGATACGCTAGAAGGTAGAACTGCCGGTGGGTATAATACTTTCTGGCAAAAGCCAGGAAGACTTTTGTATTCTGGTTCAGGAGGGGTTCTGTGCAGAAAGTTCAGGAAAGTTTGGCTACTGCTCTAACCATTGATGGAGCTATAGGCATTGCGCTTGGTGACTGGAAGAGTGGCATGTGCTTGGGTTTCAAGGGCTCTAACGTTCCCGCCCTTCCTGAGCGGAATCTAGAGATAGCTGTGGCAGGTATGACCGAGGTTGTTCGGTCTAAGTTCCGGACTTTGGAGTCTGTAGGCATTAAGGATGAGCTCGAAGAGATTCTCGTTGTTCTAAAAACGCAATACCATCTCGTTCGAGTAGTAAAGTCTGTCCGAGGACTCTTTTTCTATCTTGTTATGGATCGAGAAAAGGGTAACCTAGCTCTCGCTCGCATTAAGCTGGATCAAGTGGCAGAACAGCTAGTGCTCTAGCCTAGACCAGGTACTGAGGTAGCTAGAAAGCTTGAGCAGAGCTAGATGAGGAGCTTTGCTTTCTTCACTTAAGCGGTTAAATTTCTTTTTTTGCTTGGCCTTGCGGCTCACTCTTTTCCTACTTGGCAGGAGAAAGGCAATGAGGTAAGGTATAGATGGCTACCTTGCTTACTCGGTAAGTGGTAAGTACCCAAATAACAGTGCCGCCAAGGGAAGAGGGAGGATGTGGCTATGCCGACACTGGAGAAGATTCTTCTGGAGGCTCTTACTTTCGGCGGTGCGCTAGGTGTTGCCGTCGGCGACTGGAGAAGCGGCACATGCCTAGGAGCTAAGTCTGCAGATGTCTCTGCTTTGCCTGAGCGCGACCTATCGCTTGCCATAGCCGGCAACTCGGAGGTGCTGCGCGCTAAGCTCAAGGTTGCAGAGGCTCTGGCCCAACGTTTAAAGGAGATTATTGTAGTTTGCCAGGAACAGTATCACCTGATCTGGTTAGTTAATAGTCATGGGTTGTTTATTTACCTAGTGTTGGATCTAGAAAATGGGAACTTAGCCTTGGCTCGTATCAAGTTGGAGCAGCTTGCAGAGCAGCTCCGCCAGTTACCTCTCAAAACCGCAAGATTCTAAGGGCTTTTCTCTCCCAAGACCCGTAGCTAAAGAAATCCAGAATGCCCAGGCCTCTGGGTTTTGGAGGGAAGTTTCTCACACCTTAAGACCTTGTAAGC
>NZ_JANSJJ010000025.1:0-16447 GCF_047502715.1 Synechococcus sp. H55.10 | reverse complement strand
GGGCAGAAGAAGAGACAAAAGCTCTGCTGTCAAGCGGGTGAGGAAACCCCACCCGCCTACGCGGTGGGGTAGTTCATGTGGCAATATCAACCTCAGCGTCGCTCAGAGAGCTGGCTGGATGCCATCACAGATGCGCGAACTCAGCTTGAATTGGCCCTCGAAGATAGCCCCAGCTTGAGGGGATATCTCGGCCTTTCCGGAGACTTGTCCCTATGCTTTGGAGCTGGCCTTGGCAGAAGATTGACTGTCAAGCCCCTCTCCTTTTGGCAGAGGCAACTCAGAGATCGCTGGATATTAGAGGATAAAGCCCTCTCAGCACTTTCAAGCAGAAGCCCGCCCTTGCCAACTGCGCATCTTGCCGGGGTTAAGCAATCCATAGGGATCCACTTCTTCCTTAAAACGGAGCTGGCGCGGATCCATCACTTTGCGACCCCCCTCTTCGATGATGAAAGTGTGGGGATTGGCGATGAAGACTCCCTGCGCCTCGTGATAGCGCATGATCTCGTTGAGGCGTTCTTCCGTTGTAAAGCGCACAATTTGCAGGCCGACCGGGGTAGCCTGCCCCCGGATGCGAATCCACTCCAGGTGCATCAGCACTTCGTCGCCAAAGTGCTCGTACAGGTGCTGCACCACCTTCAGCTCCCGATCGGGCGGAAAAATCGATTGTAGATAGGTCAAATTGGGATCCACGCTGCGGCAGTGCAGGGTGGTGTGGTTCCAAGAGAATTCCCCCAGCGAGATCCCCTTGCCGGCCTCCTGAGCCGTTTTGTTGTAGACCACCTGGCCGCCATGCTCCCGAATGAGCTCCAGCAACGGCTCTAGGCTGTACTCGGCCACCATCAAGAGGGCCACGGCGGATCCCTGGGGCAAGTAGTCCTGCAAGGGGACGAAGTAGCGAGGGATCGGCCAGGCGTGCAGGCTGATGAGTTTCTTCAGGATCCCATCTGCCTCGGCCAGAGCCTGGCCAAAGTGGGCGCAGGGCATAAACCCCCCCTCCGGCGGGAAGGCCACCACCAGCTCCGCCCAAGGATAGGCCGGCGCCAAGGGAATCTCCACCTCGGTGATGATCCCGTTGAGGCCCCAGGCATGGCTGACTTTAAACACGTCGTCTCCCCGCAGCTCCAGGGCCCGCGGCTCCTCTTCGACTGTAATCACCCGCAGCCCTAAGATGTTGCCCCGATCCAGCAGTTGGCCGTAGGTCACAGAGCCGATGCCGCCGCTACCGCCGGCAATGAACCCCCCAATAGTCGCCGTGCGGTAGGTGGAAGGGGCCATACGGATCTCCCAGCCCAGCTCGCGGGTGTGTTTGTCGATGGCCATCAGCTTGGCCCCCGCCTGTACCCGCGCCAAGCCCGGCTTGGCCCAGATTACCTGGTTGAGCTTGCTCATGTCCAGGATCACACCGCCAGCTAGGGGGATGCACTGGCCATAGTTACCGGTACCGGCGCCGCGCACGGTCAGGGGTACTCTCCACTTGGCACAGGCCGCCGCCACCCGCATCACTTCTGCTTCATCGGCAGGGCGCACCACCACCTCCCCGCGCTTGTTGCTCAACTGGCGGCTGAGCACAGGGCTGTAGTGGTAAAAGTCCAGCGACAACTTGGCAACTTGCGCCGGATCGGTGATGGTTTCAAGGTCGGCCAGCTCAGAAAGCAAGGCCTGCAATTTTCCAGAAGCAGCAACGGTCATAGGGATCCCCAATTGGATAGCAGGCTACTCAGACTCCATTGTCTGTGCAAAGGGCCGGCAGAAAGGCTCGCCAGAAACAGAAAACGCTTCTCCAGGGGATCCCGGCCCGTCCCGAGCATCAGCCGAAGCGGCCCTCTACGTAGTCTTTGGTCGCCTCTTTGGCAGGGCTGTTGAAGATCACCTCCGTTCGGTCGAACTCCACCAGTTCGCCCACGCGGTTGGATCCCACCAGCTCCACGCTGAAGAAAGCCGTCATGTCCGAGACGCGGCTGGCCTGCTGCATGTTGTGGGTGACGATAATGATGGTATAATCCTGCTCCAGCTCCTTCATCAGCTCCTCGATACGGCGGGTGGAGATGGGATCCAAAGCCGAGCAGGGCTCGTCCATGAGGATGACATCCGGCTGTACCGCCAGGGCGCGGGCAATACACAAACGCTGCTGCTGCCCCCCAGACAAAGACTGGCCATTTTCTTTCAACTTGTCTTTCACCTCATCCCAAAGGGCGGCCCGCTTGAGCGAAGTTTCCACCACCTCGTCCAAGTCCACTTTCATCCCCAGCACCCGCGGGCCATAGGCAACGTTGTCGTAGATGCTCTTGGGAAAAGGGTTGGGCTTCTGGAACACCATGCCAATGCGCCGCCGCACCGCCACGGGATCTACGTTTTCGGCGTAGAGGTCTTTGCTGTGGTAGGTAAGTTTGCCCTCGACACGCGCCCCCGGGATCAAGTCATTGGTGCGGTTAAAGCAGCGCAGGATGGTACTTTTGCCACAGCCAGAAGGCCCGATAAAAGCCGTAATTTGCCGGGCGGGAATATCCATGGTGACGTTTTTCACCGCTAGGTTCGAGCCATAGTAGACACTCAGGTTTTCCGTTCGGAAGACGTAGGTGGTTGAGTTAGCAGATTGAGTTTTCATGATCCCACTCGCAGAAAGTTCGTCAAGAGGCTAATTCACACCTGGCCGCTGTCCGACAAGGCTTAAACTATCTTCTGGCTTTGTAGACCAGGAAGCGGGCCAGCAAGCTGGCTGCCAAAACAATGGCCAGCAGCACCAGGGCTCCTGCCCATGCCAGCTCCTGCTGCACCTTGAAGGGAATAATTGAGAAGAAGTAAACCATCACCGGCAGGGTAGCCACCGGTCCAAACAGGTTGGTTGACCAGAAATTGTTGTTGAAGGAAGTAAAAAGTAGAGGTGCTGCCTCGCCGGCAGCCCGCGCCAAGGCCAAGATTAAGCCTGTTACAATGGCCGGAGCTGCTGCCGGCAGGACGATGCGCATTGTGGTCTGAAAGCGAGTGGCCCCCAGGCCAACCGAAGCCAAACGCATATCCGGCGACACCAAAAGCAGCGCCTCTTCCGTGGAGCGGATGACAATGGGCAGCATCAACACGCCCAGGGCAACTCCCCCCGAAAAAGCCGAGAAGCCGGATCCCCGCACCACCAAAGCGTAGGCAAACAGGCCGCAGAGAATGGCCGGCACGCCCGTGAGCACGTTACAGGAGAACTTGACCAAGTAGGCCAAGCGGCTGCCGCGGCCAAACTCCGACAGGTAAACGGCCGCTAGGATCCCGAAGGGAAAGCTCAAAGCCGCCCCCGTGGCCAGAACCATTACGCTGCCGACGATAGCGTGGCCAAACCCCCCCTCTGCTAACCCTGGAGCCGGGTAGCGAGTCTCGGTGAGGACGTCCCAGCTTATCCTCTGGATGCCCTCCTTACCGATGTCCCACAGCACCCAAGATAGGGCAGCCATGATGGCGGCCACAAACAGTCCGCTCAGCAGCGTCAAGGCAGTGCCCCTATATCTCCGCAGGGGGGGAACAGCGGCACGGCTAATGTCGATCTCCTCAGGAACAAGCTGGGCTGACTGGGACATGATGACGAGGCTCCTCGGTTACTGCTCCAAGTTTTGAAACTTGCGGATGATGATTTCGGCCATAACGTTAACCAACAGGGTCAGCACCATCAACACCACACCGGCATACATAAGGGCCGACACCTGCAGGCGTCCTGCCTCGCCAAACTGGGAAGCAATCAAGCCGGTAATGGTGGATCCTGGCTGCAGCAGGGAGATGTTGATGCGGTTGGCGTTGCCGGAAATCATTGCTGCCACCATGGTCTCCCCCAAGGCCCGTCCCAATGCCAGCATGATCGAGCTGACAATGCCCGACAGGCCCGCCGGGATCATCACCGTCAAGATCGTCTCCCAGCGGCTGGCTCCCAACGCCAAGGCGCCCTCTTTGAGGCCCCGGGGCAGCGATTCAAGGGTGCTGCGGGTGATGGAAATGATGATGGGGGAAATCATGATCCCCAGCACCATGGCTACAATCAACAGACTGGGGCCTCGGGGAGCCGGGCCGCCGAAGAAAGGGATCCACCCCAGCGTCTGATTGATGGCTCGGAAGATGGGCCGCACCGCCGGAATGAGCACAAAGATGCCCCACAGCCCCAGCACCACACTGGGAATGGCCACGATCAGCTCAATGGCAAAGGCAATCGGCGCCGTTATCCACTTGGGGGCAAAATCTTCCGTCAAGAAAATGGCGGTGCCGATGCCCAGAGGAATGGCAAAAATCAGGGCCACCAGAGAGGTCATCAAACTGCCGTAGATCTGGGGCAACACCCCATAGATGTTTTCCACCGGGTTCCAGCGGCTGGTGACCAGAAAGCCCAAGCCAAACTGGCGCATGGCCGGCAGGGCTGCCTCAGTGGTCTGCACGATCACCCAAATGAGAATGATGCCGGCAAACCCTGCCAGCACCAAAGTTAGGCGGACAAAACCCACGTCGAGGGCGCGGGAAACATCCATTTTCTTTTCAATAGCAACATCCGTTGATAAGTCGTAGTCTCTGGCTGCCGAAGTCATAGGATCCCCGCTGTGGCAATTCTACTGGTGGGCAGATTGTGGCAAAACCTCTCTCACCCTACATTCCATCGGTGTTGCAGTTGTCTGTGTCCTGGCCAACAGTGAACACCAAAAGCTTGTTAGACTCAGACTGGTGACAACGTCAAAAGTCAGTGCCGACAGAACTTTTACCCGTTAAAAATCAGCAAAGCGGCAAGCCAGTAGCCAACAGGAAGAGCACAGCCTCTTGTTGACCACTGGCCCTCAACTAACACCTTTCAACAGGACAGCAACTCATCGCTTCGCGTTGGGGTTGACCTTGATCTTATCCAGCTCGGCGAAGATCCGCTGGATGGCCGGCTCCGGCATGGGGATGTAGTCCAGTTCTTTGGTGATGGCTTGGCCCTCTGGCCCCTGCGTCCACTTGATGGCTTCCACCAGCTTCTTCAGCTTTTGCTCGTCAGGATATTCGCGGTAGAGCATCACCCAGAACAAACCAACGATGGGGTAGTCGTCAGGCCCTTCGGGATCCGGCACCAGCAGGGCAAAATCTTCGGGCAGGGGAGCGTTGAGGGCAGAAGTAGCCCGCTCAGGAGAAAACTCGACAATCTTGCCCGCTTTGTTTTCTATGCGAGCAGTAGTCAGTTGCTCCAGCTTGGCAAAGGACTGGTTCACATAGCCAATCGCCCCTGGCTCCTGCTTGATGGTGGCGGCTACCCCTTCGTTGCCCTGGGCACCGATGCCAACCGGCCACTCCACCGTGGTTCCCACGCCGCCCTTCCAGTTGGGGCAAGCAGCGTTGATGTGGTTGCTGAACACGAAGGTCGTCCCAGAGCCGTCGGAGCGGTGCACCCAGGTGATGTCCAGCGCGGGCAGCCGACTTGCCAGGTTGGGGTTTTGGGCCTTGATGCGAATGTCGTCCCAGCGGGTGATTTCGCCGGTAACAATGCCACAGTAGGTTTCCCGCTTGAGCACGAGCTCTTTGTCGCCGATGCCGGGCAGGTTGTAGGCAAATTCAATGGCGCCCCCCGCCAGAGGCAGTTGCAGGGGCTCGTAGCCGTATTTCTCTTTGAAGCTCTTGTAGCGAGAGGCGTTGTACTTTTCGGTCATCGGACCCTCGGAAGCACCGAAGTCCACCGTGCCGTTGATGTATTGCTCCAGACCGGCACCGCTCCCAACAGACTGGTAGCTGACTTGCACATTGGGATCTACGGTGCGATTGTAGGCATCAAACCAGCGCTGCAGCAGCGGCGCAGCGAAGGTAGCACCTGCGCCAGAGATTTGCACGGTTTGGGCTTGGGCCGGGGCCAGCGCCAGGGCTCCCACCGCCAGAGCCGCGATAGAAGAAACAGAAGCAGAGAGCAGAGATCGCATAAGAAAGAAATGTCTGATTTTAATCGACGCCTATAACTCTACAACCTCAAGGTTAAGAGTAGAATATGTTAAGGTTAAGTTTAGGTTAAGCCAGAAGAAAAAGTCGGTGTCTTTCTGAATGAGGTGATTGCTATGAGCTCTTGATTTTTTACCTGGTGATTTGCTTAGGTTTAGATAGCAGCAAAAAATGATCCTGGAGCTCAGGATCTGTGAAAAGCTTATTTTGCAAGACTTTTAGCTTGTCTTAGACTTGGCTAGATGACCTCGATCCAAATAAAAGATGATGCTGGCCAGCCAGAAAAAAAGTTTGAACAGAAGATAAGTTGCGCAGAGCCTAGAGCAGAAAGCTGCCCCAAATCTTGCCAAGCTTATATAGGCTTATGTAGGGTTCAATGTGTCCAAAAGAGCCCCCGCAAGAGCTTCTTTCTTGCTTTTGCGGAGAGCGTTGAGTTGGCTAGAAGAGTAACCTCAGCACTCTAGACGTCAAGCAGCTCCTCAAGTTCCCCGACCAGAGGGGAAAGGGGGAGGTCTAAGCCGGGATCCGCCCGCCGCCCATCAGGTACAGCAAAGCCATGCGCACCGCCACGCCGTGGGCAACTTGCCGCTCGATGAGGTTGAGGCTGGGATCCTCCATCACTTCAGAACTCAGTTCCACGCCGCGGTTGACCGGGCCGGGGTGGAGAACCCTCACCTCGGGGTGGCACAGGCGCAGCCGCTGCTGGGTGAGGCCGAAAAGGTGGTGGTATTCCTGCAGGCTGGGGATGAGGAATTCGCTCATCCGCTCCCGTTGCAGGCGCAGGGCGATGACGAAGCGGGCTCCTGCTAGGGCCGGCTCCAACTGCCAGTGCACCGGCAGAGTATGGCCGGGCACAAACTGGGCAAAGTCTTTGGGCAACAGGGTGGGCGGGCCGGCCAAGTGGACGTCTGCGCCAGCGGCCACTAGAGCATAGATGTTGGAGCGGGCTACCCGCGAGTGGAGGATGTCACCGACGATGGCCACCTTCACCCCCTGCAGCAGCTCGAGGCGAGGTCGCTGCGGATCCAGGTGGCTACAGAGGGTAAATAGATCCAGCAAAGCTTGAGTGGGATGTTCGTGCAGGCCATCTCCCGCGTTTAGCACCCCCGCTGGGGATCCGCGGCGATTGATCTCGGCGGCCAACTGCTGCGGCACCCCGGCCTGGGCGTGGCGGACGATGAGCACGTCGGATCCCATGGCCAAAAAGGTGCGAGCCGTATCCAAAATGGTTTCCCCCTTGCTTAGCGAAGAGGTGCCGGGGGAAAAGTTGAGCACATCCGCTGACAGGCGCTTGGCCGCCAGCTCAAAGCTGTTGCGGGTGCGGGTGGAAGGCTCGAAAAACAGCGTCACCACCACCTTCCCCTGCAGGGTGGGCACCTTGGGCAGCCGCCGGGTCAGCACTTCCTGAAAGCTGGCGGCGGTTTGCAAGACAATTTGATACTCTTCGCGGGTAAAGTCCGCCAGCCCCAAGACATGTTGCCGCTGCCAAGCCATAGGGGATCCTCAAATGCCCAAGCGGGCAAAGATCTCGTCCAGGTGGGTGAGGTGCCGCCGCGGGTCAAAGCAAGCCTGCAGCTCCGCCTCGCTCAGGTGGGCCATTACTCTGGGATCCGCCAGCAGATTGGCGTGGAAATCTCCGCCGGCTTGGTTCCAGGCGCGGTGGGCATTTTCCTGCACCAGTCGGTAGGCTTCCTCACGGCTCAAGCCCTTCTCCACCAAAGCCAAAAGCACCTGCTGGCTAAAGACAACACCACCGTAGAGGGTGAGGTTGCGCTCCATGTTGGCAGGGTAAACCTGCAGGTGGCGCACCAGATCTGCCATGTTGACCAGTAGGTAGTGGCAGAGGATGGAGGCATCGGGCAGGATGACCCGCTCTACAGAGCTATGGGAAATATCCCGCTCATGCCAAAGGGGAATGTTTTCCAGGGCCGAGACAGCATACCCCCGCAAGAGGCGGGCAATTCCCGTCAGTTGTTCAGACTTGATGGGGTTGCGCTTGTGGGGCATGGCGGAGGATCCCTTTTGGCCGGGGGCAAAGTACTCCTCAACCTCCAGCACCTCTGTCCGCTGTAGGTGGCGGATCTCGGTGGCAAAGCGCTCCAGAGAAGAGCCAATCAAAGCCAAGGTCTGCACATACTCAGCGTGGCGATCGCGGGAGATCACCTGCGTCGAGGCCGTATCCGGTTTGAGGCCTAAGCGGGCGCAGGCCAACTGTTCCACCTGGGGGGGCACATTGGCGTAGGTACCCACGGCGCCGGAGATCTTGCCCACGGCGACCACCTCCCGTAGGCGCGCTAGGCGCTCCTGATGGCGCAGGCACTCGGCCAGCCAGCCGGCCAGCTTAAAGCCAAAGGTAATGGGCTCGGCATGGACGCCATGGGTGCGGCCCATCATCAAGGTGTAGCGGTGTCGGCGGGCCTGCTCACGCAAAGCAGCGATGAGATCGGCCAGCCGAGCTTGCAAGATCTCAACCGAGGCTACAAGCTGCAGGGCCAAGGCTGTGTCCAACACATCCGAGCTGGTCAAGCCCAGGTGGATGTAGCGCCCCGCCTCGCCCACATGCTCGTTGAGGTTGGTCAAGAAGGCAATAACATCGTGCTTGACTTCCGCCTCGATTGCCAAAACCCGCGCCGGGTCAAAGGCAGCTTTGGCTTTGATCTCCTGCAGAGCCTCTTGAGGGATCCGCCCCAGCTCCGCCTGCGCCTCACAGACGGCCAGCTCTACTTGTAGCCAGGTCTGGAGCTTGTGGGCGGTGGACCAAATCTGGCCCATTTCCGGCAGAGTGTAGCGCTCGATCAAGGTGCCTTTTCCGTCAGTACGATAGGATAAGCCAAGCTATTTTAGCTAATCCGCCTCTCATCCCGGGTCCAAAGCGGGGCTTCTCGGCGGGTTGGTTAAGTGCAAGGATGGCCCCTCTTGCGGGCAGTCTATACTGGACTGGGTTGGGATCCTCAGCGGAGCACGATGAAGCGGCGATGGGGAAGGGTGGCTCTCATAGGTTGCTTGGCGGCATTCCTGACTCCTGCCCCCGCCCTCTCTTTGCCCACCTCCCCCACTCCTCCTGAGCAGACCTCGGCCCGAAGCCCTGCTTCCGAGTTTAACTGGCAGGGATCCCTCAAGTTGCTGCGCGGGGATCCGGTGGCGGCTTTGGCGGATCTGGATCAGGCAGTAGAGTTGGATCCCACCTATGCGCCAGCCTACGTTAACCGCAGCTACGTTTACAACCAGTTGCGCCAGCCCCAAAAGGCCTTAGCCGATGCGGAGCGGGCCATCCAGTTGGATCCGGGGATCCCAGAGGCCTACTTTAGCCGCGGCGTGGCCCACCTGCAACTGGGGGAGCGAGAGGCTGCTATGGCTGCCTTTCGCCAGGCCTTGGCTCTTTTTTCCCAAAGCGGCAACTTTGCTGACCAAGCCATCCTGCAGCAACTGCTGCGCCAGTTGGGGGTGGAGTAGTCGCCCTTGGATTGAATCTAGGGCCATCTCGGATTTAGACAAACCAAGGAGGCTCTCCCAACCACTCGGCCAGGGAAACTGCCTGTGCCTGCAGCCTGAAGACATGACAAAAAGATTGCACCAACACTGGGGCTACGGCAGCCATTGTTACCCCCGGACAAAACTGCACCAGGGATCCCACCGGGCGATCGGGGATCCCACAGGGCACGATGGCCGCGAAGGCAGGCAGATCCGGACAGACGTTGAGGGCAAAGCCGTGGTAGGTAACCCAGCGGGAGACCTTGATGCCGATGGCCGCCACCTTGTGGCCTTGCACCCAAACCCCTGTCAGGCCAGGGATCCGCTCCCCCCGCAGGCCAAAGTGGGCTACGGTCTGGATGAGCACCTCTTCTAGGTGGCGCAGGTAGCAGTGCAGATCCGGCTGGCCATGGGAGCCGTAGACAGTCCTATGGCGCTTTAGGTTCAGTAGGGCATAGCCCACCCACTGGCCCGGCCCGTGGTAGGTCACCTCGCCGCCCCGCTCCACCCGCAGAATCTCCGGCCCCTCAGGAGCAGGGGACTCTGGCTGAGTATCCGGGGATCCTATCCGTCCAGCCAGGCTTTTGAGAAACTTGGGATCGGCCCCTGCCCCCAGGGTGTAGACCGGCGGGTGGGTGAGCAACAAAAGCCCATCCGGCACCTCAGGATCGCGGATCATCCGGGCCAACCGGGCCTGCTGCCAAGCCCAAGCGGTGCGGTAGGGCACCTCTCCTGCCAGGTGAACTTGGAGAAGCGGCACAGGCTCCAACCCTTGCCCAGATCAGGCCACCGGTAAGTTGACCTGGGCCCGTAGCCGCTCGAGCAGAGCTCGGGGATGTAGCAGCCCTTCAATGCGGTCAACCGGCTTCCCGTCTTTAAACAGGATCAGAGTTGGCACGGCGTAGATCCCCCAGCGGGCAGCGATGTTGGGGTACTTTTCGGTGTCGACCTTAACAAAGGAGATGGCGTCCCCCACTTGGGGCTTCACCTGCTCCAACACCTGGGCCATGACCTGACAGGGACCACACCAGGTGGCGTAAAAATCCACCAGAATGGGAGTTTCGGATCCCTGGATCATATCGTCAAAGCTTTTGAACTGCTGTTTGTGGGCCATGGGCGACCTCCGCAGGATGCTGTAGAAAAACTTAGAATGCAACCTATTTGTAGTCTAAATGTTTGAGATGGAAATGTGGGTAGAGATTCTGCGACCGCTTGCTGTCGGTTTCCCGGTAGGATGGCTAGGGCTTGGTCGGTACCTGTAGTCTAGGGGGCGGGCTGGACGGAAGGGGCAGGCTTTAGCAGGGCTTAACGATTGCAAGGAGTGGGATCCCGATGGCAACAATCCGGATGGTAAGCCGAGGTGTGGTGGCCGGCGTATTGGCTGGGGTGGTCTTGAGCCTCTGGGGGATCTGGCGTTGGCTGGGGGATCCCTCAGGCTGGATTCAGGTGGTGGCCGGGCTGCTCTTGAGTTTGGCGACGGTGCTGTACTGGCGGAAGACCCGCCCCGCCGACTGCCTGGTGGTGGAGCCGCAGAGCTGGCACCTCAACCGCCTCAGCCCCGATCACTGGCTGATCCAGGCGGAGTTCGTGGCCCGCAACCTCAACCCCATCTTTGAGGTCACCTTGGCCCAGGTGCAGCCGCGACTGCATTTGCTCAGTGCCAGCTCCATCGAAGGGATCCAAACCCAGATCCGCCTGCGCTCCCGCCATGTGGATCTGCCCCCTCGCCAGGACAACTACTGGCAGGCCTACATCATCACCCCCCAAAGCCAGACCGGCTTGGAAGTGGAGATCGAGCTGAGGGGGGAAGGGCTGACAGATTTGCGCTCGGCCTGGCTGGAGCTGGACTACGTCCAGTACGGGCGGCAGCGGCGCACCCTTAAGACTAGCCACCTAATCCTGCCCTTGCAGGAAGTGGATCCCTTGCCGGAGCTGGCCTGGCAGCAGCAGGGGCCGGTGAGTTGGGCTGCCATTCCCACCCCTCTGCTTACCCCCAGCGATGACCTTGCCGAGGTGCTGCAGCGCTACGTGGGCCCTCACATCCAGCCCGGTGATATCGTGGCCATCTCGGAAAGCGCGGCGGCCATCGTCCAGGGCCACTTTCGCCATCCCCTGCAGGTGCAGCCTGGCTGGCTAGCCCGCACCCTCTGCTACTTCTTCCCCTCCAAGACCAGTCTCTCAAGCTGCTACGGGATGCAGACGCTGATCGACTGCTCGGGAGCCTGGCGGGTGCTGGGGGCTTTTGTTGTCGGATCCCTGGCCAAGTTGTTGGGGATCCCAGGGGTGTTCTATGCCCTGGCGGGGGAGCAGGCCGACCTCATCGACGATGTCACCGGCACCTTGCCTCCCTACGACCAGTTCATCGTCTTGGGGCCGCGGCATCCAGCTAAGCTGGTGGCCGAGCTCCACGCCCAGACCGGCTACGAGGTGGCCATTGTGGATGCCAATGACCTAGGTGAGGTAAGCGTTCTGGCGGCCAGCCCAGGGGTGGAGCGGGAGCTGGTGGAGCAGGCGCTGCGCAAGAACCCGGCGGGCAATGCGGCGGAGCAGACACCCCTGGTGCTCATCCGGAAGCGGCTGCCGGCATCGCCTGGGATTTGAGTGCCTGCATCGCCTGGTGGGTCGACAAGAAAAAGCGCTCAGCGCCCACTTTCTCCACAAACCCCACCCTTTTGAGGCAATCCATCACCGGCCCCTTCACCTCGGCCAGGGCAAAGCCCACCCCCATCTGGTGCAGACGTTCCACCAATTCGGTCAGGGCCTCCAGAGCGCTGCCGTCGATGAAGTTAATGGCGCTGGCCACCAGCAGCACCTGTTCCACTGCTGGCCGCGCTGCTACCTCTTGCAGAATGTACTCCTGCAGGTAGGCGGCGTTGGCAAAAAACAGGCTCTCATCCACTCGCACCGCCAAGATGCGCGGATCGGTAATCACCTCATGGCGCAGCACGTTGCGGTAGTGCTCGGTACCCGGCACCTGGCCAACGATGGCAATGTGGGGGCGACTGGCCCGCCAGAGGAAGAGAAGGATGGAGACCAGCACCCCCAGACCAATCCCCCGCTCCACCCCAATTGCCAACACGCTGGCAAAGGTGAGCAGCCAAACGAGGGCATCGCCGCGGTCGTAGCGCCAGCTCTGCAGCAGGGGGTGAAAATCCACCAGTCCCAGCACCGCCACCAGCACAACGGCAGCTAGGGTGGCCTGGGGCAGGAAAGTAAACAAGGGCATCAGCCAGATCATGGCCAGGGCTATCAGGGATCCCGTAATGACCGAGGCCAGACCGCTGTTGGCCCCCGCCTGAGCGTTCACCACCGAGCGGCTGATCCCACCCGTGACCGGAAAGCCACCGCTGACGGCTGCTGCCACGTTGGCCACTCCCAGGGCCACCAGATCCTGGTTGGGATCCACTTTCTGCCGCCGCTTGCTGGCCAGGGCCTGGGCCATGGCATAACTTTCCGTAAAGCCCACCAAGCTGAGGGTTAGGGCGGTGGGCAGCAGGGATCCCCATTCTGGCCAGCTCAGTTGGGGAAACGTCAGCGGTGGCAGGCCAGCCGGAATGGATCCCACCACCGCCACTCCCGCTCTCTCCGAGAGATTCAACCGCCAAACCAGCAGGGTGGTTAAGAAAACGGCCGCCAGGGGAGCACTCTTGGTGAGCAGCAACTCCCAGAGGAGCGGGATCCCCCAGCGGCGCAGTTGCGCCGGCAGCTTCTGCTGGGCATACACCAACAGGGCGATGGACAACAGCCCCAGCCCCAGGGTGGCCCAGTTGACCCCATCCAAGCTCTGCCACAGCCGTTGCACTAGCAGCCAGAAGGACTCGGTGTTGGCAATCTTCACCCCCAGCAGATGGCGAAGCTGGCTAAGGGCAATGATTAGGGCTGCGGCGCTGCTAAAGGCCGTTATAACCGAGTGGCTCAGGAAATTGGCCAAAAACCCCAGGCGCAACAGCCCTACCCCTAGCTGGATCAGGCCCGCTTCCAGAGCTAAGCCCAGCGCCAACTGGCCATACTCCGGGCTGCCCGGCTCGGCCAGCGGCTCCAAACCCGAGGCTACCAGCAGGGCGATGATGGCCACCGGCCCCACCGACAAAGCCCGGCTGGATCCCAGGAAGCCGTAGGCGATCACCGGCAGGATGCTGGCGTAGAGGCCTGTCTCGGGGGGCAGGCCGGCCAGCAGCGCGTAGGCCATGCTCTGGGGCACCAACAGGATGGCCGAGACCACCCCGGCAATGAGATCCCCCGGCAGATCCTCTCGCTGGTAGCGAAGCCACCACAGGGAATCCTTGGCCAAGGGCAGGTAGCGCGCCCAAACCCCCTGCTTTGGGGAAGAGGCGGACGGGATCCCGCTCATAGCGTCTGACCCCGGTTCCAGGGCAGGCGGGCCAAAAGCAGCGCCAGGCCACAGGTGTTGGTGATCCCGGCAAACACCAGCCCCGCCCCCACAAAGCCGCTCAATACCAGCCAGCCGGGATGGACAAAGGCTCCCAGCAGGGTTCCTACAAGCACCAGGGATCCCGCTGTAATCTGCACCTGTCGCATTAGCGAGATGGGCGCGTTGCGGGTGCGGGTGGTGGGCAGCTTGGCGGCCTTCCACGCTTCGATCCCGCCTTTTAGGTTTATCGCTTCCGGCCAGCCGTATTCGAGCAACTGACAGCCGGCACGGATGGAGCGGCTGCCCATGCGGCACTGCAGCACCACCGGCTTTTCTGGTGTCGAGGCCGGCACCTTGGCGGGGTCAAAGGTAGATAGAGGCATGTTGATCGCCCCCGGGATCCGCTCGTCGCGGTATTCTGCCGGCTCCCGTACGTCAATGAGCTGTACCCGCCCTTGATCCAGCCACTGCTTTAAAGTCCAAGCGTCGATCTCCTTGAGACGGGGATCCCGTTCCTGCTGAGCTGTAGGATTTTGTTGGGCTACGGTCATGGTTTCTTCCTTGCTTCTAGGGTTGTTGTAAGACTTAGGGATTTCTAATCTTCCTCCTCCAGCAACCTGCTGGGCTCGCCAGGATAAAACTGGCTATCCAGGATTTGCTCAGGAGAATAAGGGCAGGTCTGGGGAAAAGTCTTTCTGGGCAGCTTGGTCTCTTCTAGAGCCAGTTGGAGCGCCCTCAGGTAAGACTTGGAGATGGCCTCCGGCAAATAGGGCCTCAGGCTTGGGTTTTCCTCCAGCAGATCCAGAACTTCCTGCCGCTGCACCTGTAGGGTAAGAAGCCAGCTTACCGATCTGGCCTGCGGCTGATACTCCCACTTGAGGAGGTGCCCCACCAAAACCCCCAGCCGGTTGCGCAGCTCTTGCCGCTGTTGCCTGCCCAACGATTCCATCTCATCAATCAAATGGGGCAGATCTAGCTTCTCCCAAGCCCGCTCCCGCAGAAATTGGGCTTGTTGCTGAGTCCAAGCATAGAAATCCCTCTCATAGAGATTTTGGCGATCCACTCTCAACCCTCCCCTTTCTGACGGGCTGCCTGAGAGAAGTCTAGCCAGCCCTAGCAACTAAACTGCGGCTGCCACTTGGCCGCACTGCTCGTTGGCCGGCACCGCTTCCTGGATCTTCTTGGGCTGCGGCAGGTTGAGGCTGTTCATCAGGGCAATAAAGCTCTCCCGCGAGCGCAGCTTACCGGTTTCCGGATCCACGAAGCGGGGGTTCCAGCGCTTCTCCTCGCCAATGGTGGAGACGGTGTGTCCCCGGTAGTCATGGCCGGGATAGACCAGCGTCTCGTCCGGTAGGGTAAACAGGTGCTGCGTCACGTGGTCGTACATCAAGCCGGGATCCCCACTTTGGAAATCGGTGCGCCCGCAGCCGCGAATGAGCAGGGCATCGCCGGTCAGAACGCGATCCCCATTGACGCGGTAGGTCATGTGGCTGTCGGTGTGGCCCAGGGTGGCGATGGCCTCGATGACAATGGATCCCACCTGCAGCGTTTCCCCATGGCCGATGAAGCGGTCGGCACATTGTGCCTTGGCCTGAACCGGCACCACCCCTTGGCAGCCGCTCAACTCCCGCAGCTTGCCGGTGCCGGTGATGTGGTCGGCGTGAACGTGGGTCTCCAGGCAGTACTTCAAGGTCAGACCCAGCTCTTGAATTAACTTCCAGTCCCGCTCCACCTGCTCCAACACCGGATCCACCAGTACGGCCTCGCGGGTGTCTGGGTCTGCGATTAAATAAGTGTAGGTGCTCGTCTCGGAGTCGAACAGTTGGCGAAATAGCATGCTGCCCTCCTGTCTGTTGACAAAACCCGAAAGCGATCCGAATTCGAGTCTCTAGAGCTACTATATAACTATTTAGTGTTAAAATCAAGCTACCACCTCCCTCAAGACAGAACAGACTATGGATTGGGACAAGCTCGTGAAAGGTGGCAAAGACGAGTGCCAGTTGACCCTGACGCCGGAAGTGCTGACCAGCGTAGCGGAGTACTTCAAGGTTTTGGCGGAGCCCAGCCGGCTGCAGATCCTGTGTCAGTTGCGCTCGGGGCCCAAGAACGTTACCCAAATCCTAGAGGCCACCGGCATGGGCCAGGCCAACGTTTCCAAACATCTCAAGATCCTGGCGCAGGCAGGGATCGTCAGCCGCGAGCCCAGGGGCGTGAGCGTCTACTACCAAATTGCGGATCCCATCTGTTTTGAGCTGTGCGAGGTGGTGTGCAAGCAGTTAATCAAGCGCCTCAAGCAGCAGGCTCAGCAACTGGAACCCCTGGCGGCCCTTCACTCCGGCAGGCTGAGCCGCGGAGGTTCCTGAGGGCGGGGACGGCGCAGCAGCAGGGGAAGGCTCAGCAGCCCAAACAGGGCCACAACGGCAGCCATGATCCAGATGAGGAAACGGCTGGGGCGAAAGTCGCCTGCCTCGATTTGCCGCATCACCTGGTTGTAGCGCCAAGCAGAAAGGCCGATCATCAGGATTCCAAAGATCACCAACAGGAGGCCCAAGTTCTGGGTGCTCAGGAGGCCGTGCGCCGGGGCGGGTTGCTCAGGGGAGTGGGCGGCTTCAACGTAAGGCGCGGGATTCCCCACCCGGGTGGGGAGGGATAGCGCCTCCTGACTGATTCTGGATATATCGCTTC
>NZ_JANSJJ010000024.1:0-1328 GCF_047502715.1 Synechococcus sp. H55.10 | reverse complement strand
TCCTGGGGCGTGGAATCAAATCCGCGTCCCAAATCGTTCCGTTTCCAATTTCTAGGGATCCCCCCGAAGGGGGAACGTAACCCAAGCTCGATGTAGCTCCAACGCCGTTTGGGTTTCCAATTTCTAGGGATCCCCTCGAAGGGGGAACGAGAATGAGCTAGAGAGGATCAAAATCAGAGAATCCAGGGTTTCCAATTTCTAGGGATCCCCCCGAAGGGGGAACTTAGGGCCAATTCAAGTTGGGGTCCTGACTGGATTCTTGGGCGTTTCCAATTTCTAGGGATCCCCCCGAAGGGGGAACTCCCTCGACGAGATAAATGCCCTCAGGTAGGTCGTTCAACTGTTTCCAATTTCTAGGGATCCCCCCGAAGGGGGAACGAAATGTTTGATCTACAAAGTTATGTTGGAAAGGTTCTGTTTCCAATTTCTAGGGATCCCCCCGAAGGGGGAACACCTTGTGGGCGCGCAGCCGGGCGTGGTGGCTGCTGTCGAGGGTTTCCAATTTCTAGGGATCCCCCCGAAGGGGGAACAGGCCAAGCGCGTTACGGGCTGTGCCTACGAGATTAAGTGTTTCCAATTTCTAGGGATCCCCCCGAAGGGGGAACGAATAAGAAGGAGTAGAGAGAGAGAGATCTTTCTAGTTTCCAATTTCTAGGGATCCCCCCGAAGGGGGAACACCCTGCAGACCCTAGAGCCGGACCTGGCGCTGCAGAAGTTTCCAATTTCTAGGGATCCCCCCGAAGGGGGAACTTCGTGATGATTACAGCATCGTCAACATTAACGTCGAGTTTCCAATTTCTAGGGATCCCCCCGAAGGGGGAACAGTTTGACCGCCTGTTCGGTCACCTGGCGAAGTAAGGTAGACGTTTCCAATTTCTAGGGATCCCCCCGAAGGGGGAACCAAGGTATCCGAAGATGTAGAGAAGAGAATGCAAAGCGTTTCCAATTTCTAGGGATCCCCCCGAAGGGGGAACTAGAAGACACCAATTTTGATGAGCTTTACGACTTCTGGTTTCCAATTTCTAGGGATCCCCCCGAAGGGGGAACACCATGAGTTAGATATTGTTCTGGAGAAGGTAATAAAGTTTCCAATTTCTAGGGATCCCCCCGAAGGGGGAACACGCCCAATCTTGTGGCTGATGGCGGACGTGTCCGGGGTTTCCAATTTCTAGGGATCCCCCCGAAGGGGGAACCCGTGGTAGTCGCCACCCACTTCCCTGGCTATAACGTGTTTCCAATTTCTAGGGATCCCCCCGAAGGGGGAACTCTACCCCTATTAAACCCAAGTGGGGGGGGGAGGTGTGTTTTAACAATGACCGGGCCCACGG
>NZ_JANSJJ010000023.1:0-1342 GCF_047502715.1 Synechococcus sp. H55.10 | reverse complement strand
CCAATATCTTGTGATCCCCCCTAAGGGGGAACGCAACAGTAAATTATCTCTTAGCCAAAGTCACGTAGACCGTTTCCAATTTCTATGGATCCCCCCGAAGGGGGAACAAGCCAAAGTCACGTAGACCGTGGCAGTGGCTAGGTAAATAATTGTTTCCAATTTCTAGGGATCCCCCCGAAGGGGGAACGACGAGGGGCTCTACGAGTACTTCCTCACACCGCAGGGTTTCCAATTTCTAGGGATCCCCCCGAAGGGGGAACTAGCGGGCCATCGCCTCTTCTTCTCTCCGTACCGCCTGTTCGTCCGTTTCCAATTTCTAGGGATCCCCCCGAAGGGGGAACGGGAAGTTAACGGCCCGGTCTGTCCCGTTGACCGACTGTTTCCAATTTCTAGGGATCCCCCCGAAGGGGGAACGGCTCCGGCTCAAGAAAACAAGCCAACCCTTCTGCCTCGAGTTTCCAATTTCTAGGGATCCCCCCGAAGGGGGAACACGCTACCTCGCGCTCCGCCTGCGTCAGCTCCCAGCGGATTGTTTCCAATTTCTAGGGATCCCCCCGAAGGGGGAACTATCGACTTGCAGGCGGTCAGGGATGGGGCACGTCAGGGTTTCCAATTTCTAGGGATCCCCCCGAAGGGGGAACAGTTCCTTCTCTCACGCCTCTCGGGCGTACGAGTGGACGTTTCCAATTTCTAGGGATCCCCCCGAAGGGGGAACATACACCAGAAATCATAGATTTGGTCAAAGTCGTCGTCTTGGGTTTCCAATTTCTAGGGATCCCCCCGAAGGGGGAACGTTCTCCAGATCCAGGTAGACAACACCCGGGCACTGATGTTTCCAATTTCTAGGGATCCCCCCGAAGGGGGAACAGGGTGGTGTCCAGCAGGTCGCTCACCGCGTTGATGTTTCCAATTTCTAGGGATCCCCCCGAAGGGGGAACGATCTCATGATTTGATCTCTTGTTTTGTTTTCTCTTGTTTCCAATTTCTAGGGATCCCCCCGAAGGGGGAACTGGTGTTAGTGGGTCGCCTCACCCTATACACCAGCGAGTTTCCAATTTCTAGGGATCCCCCCGAAGGGGGAACATAACCCTGCTGCTACCGCCTCTCCCGAGGCGCGTTTGGCGTTTCCAATTTCTAGGGATCCCCCCGAAGGGGGAACCACTCCCGTCCACCTCACCTGCATCCTGTTCCCCTCAAGTTTCCAATTTCTAGGGATCCCCCCGAAGGGGGAACGCCAACGTGGGTGCGCATAACAACAGGGACTAGACGGTTTCCAATTTCTAGGGATCCCCCCGAAGGGGGAACTCTACCCCTATTAAACCCAAGCGGGGCAAGGAATGCA
>NZ_JANSJJ010000022.1:0-16884 GCF_047502715.1 Synechococcus sp. H55.10 | reverse complement strand
ACACGCCCACCCCCCATCACGATTTCTTGACCGGCCCGGTGGCCCGGTTTTTGTTAAAATGCCACTGGGGTGGGGGTGAGGGAGGGATCCCAGTGAAAAAAATGGCATGGCCCCAGTTCTGGGTCGGTCTCCTCGGCGGGGTGGTCGGGATGCCGGCGGTTCCTGTTTTTGCCCAACTGGAGTTGGACGCCCAACTGGGCCGCTCTCAAGTCGTTTTTCCCGGCAAAGATTGCCCCGCCTGCGACCTGACAGGAGCCGAGCTGCCGGGAGTTGATTTGCAGGGGGCCAACCTGAAAGAAGCCATCCTCAGGCAGGCCAACCTACAAGCTGCCGACCTCTCCCAGGCAATCCTCAACTTGGCCGATTTGCGCGGCGCCAACCTGAGCGGTGCGGAGCAGGGCGGAGCTTTTTTGTGGGAAGCCGATCTCAGCCAGGCCAACCTGCAGCAGGCCAATTTCACAGGAGCCAATCTTCAGGTAGCCAACCTCAGCGGCGCTGATTTGCGAGGGGCCATTCTCGCCGGCGCCGACCTGACAGGAGCCACCTTGCGCCAGGCCGATCTGCGTGGGGCCGATCTACGCGGCGCTTTTTTGGAAGAAGCCGATCTGACGGGCGCTCTGTACAATGCCCAAACCCGGCTGGATCCCGCCTTCAACCCCAGTGCCTGGGGCATGGTCTTTGTGAAAAACTAACTCCCCTCTCCCAAAGGGAGAGGGGTTGGGGGTGGTCGCGTGAGCGGCGCGGAGCGCTTGGGTTGACTCCCTTTGAGAGAGGGGTTGGGGGTGAGGGCACGTTATCCGGGATCCCTCTTGTGGGCAGAATGAACTCAGCCCTCTCATAGGCTGGGATCCCCTGCCATGAGTTCTCCTGTCCGCGTCCTCATCGCCGATGACCATCCTCTGTTTCGGCTGGGGCTGAAGTTTGCCCTGCAAGCGCAAGGATTCGAGGTGGTGGCGGAAGCCGAGACGGGATCCCAGGCCGTTGAGTACTGTCGCCGTTGCCCCGTCGAGGTGGCCATTTTGGATGTGCGTATGCCCAATGGGGACGGGATCGCCGCCTGCCAACAGATTGCCGAGCTGGGCCTGCCGGTGGTGGTGGTGATGATGACTACTTTTCAGGAGCCGGCCTTGATCGAGTCAGCGCGGCGGGCTGGGGCCAAAGGCTACCTCTCCAAAGAAACCGATCCGGCGGAGCTGGCCCGCGTTATTCGGCAGATCTTGGCCAACCCCGACCGAGACTGGTTGCCTGCCCGGCAGGAGTTGCCCAAGCTCACCCCCCGCGAGTTGTGCGTGCTGCAACTGATGAGCCAAGGCTTGGCCAACAAGCAGATCGCCCGCCGCCTCGGCATCAGTGTCGAGACCGTGAAAGAGTACGCCAGCGCCGCCTACCGCAAGCTAGACGCCACCGACCGCGTCACCGCCCTCCTCAAGGCACAACAACTGGGGATTTTTTGACATACTCCCCATAGCTAAAGCTAGGGGATTCTCCCAAGGTCGCCCTTTGGGATTACTGGTTCAACGACCCCACTTACTGTTTTGGGTTCCCCCTCCACAGCAGAGGTGTTGGTCTCCCCAGTCGTTCCCTCTTGCGGGGCAGTTCCACTCCATCCCCAACAGCTCCAGTGCCCCCCGCAGAATGTTAAGCGCTGCATTTTGGTCTCGACACAACACCAACCCACACCTTTCTTAAAAAAGCAAACAACTATCTGGTATCTGGAAACTGTTCACGCAGCGTTGCCAAGCAATACCAGTCATTCAGAATCCTCCCCTTTGGAACGGGGAGTAAGGGATAGCGCTCCGCGCCGCCGGCGCGTTCGCGACAGCGTTGCGTAGCCATAACGATGTCACAAACCGTTTTATTGCTATTTGAAATGGCTATATGTTAAGTCTTTGGTCAAGGTTCGCCGTGCGAAAAGAAGAGGTTAAGATCGGCTTGTAGCGTGTTCAAACTGCCTATGTCTGCCCGATCCAAGTCCAAAGTAGAAGCCCCCGCCAAGGGAATGGATCCCGGCCAGTTTACCGAAGCTGATGTGGCCGCAATTGCAGAGCGGTTGGAGCGCAATGACTACCCAACTGTCTTTGGCTGCTTGGAAGACTGGCATGCCCTTCGAGCCATTGCCTTTTATGCTCCCAGCTTGGTGGCTCCCTATGCACACCTATTGGAGTGGGAAGTGGACGAAGATTAGGGCTGCCCTCGCAGTTCTGAAGGGATCCTGGTGTTCAGGCTGAGGGGGGAGGAGGACTTCCGTCAGAAATCTGCTTGCGAATTAGGTAGCGTACTTCCTCAAGGAGGATGTTGAACCTTTGATCCGTTTCCGCTTGACGTTGGTTGATGGCCTGCATAGCCCGTTCGTGCTCTTGTTGTAGAGCGGTGAGAGTAATCAGAGCTTGAGTCACTTCTTCTGCCCATTCGGCAAGATGGGCCAGGTCAGAGCGGGTCTCGCTGACAACCTGCTGTAGCTCTCGCAAGCTTCGAGCCTGGGCAGCAGCTTGTTCGGCAGACTCAGCGCGGCTGGCCTGGATGGACTGATGCAGCTCCTGGATTTCCCGCAGGCGGGCGGCATTCTGCTCGGCAGACTCAGCGCGGCTGGCCTGGATGGACTGATGCAGCTCCTGGATTTCTCGGCTGTTGGCAGCAACCTGTTCGGCCGTCCAAGCCAGCAGTTGCTCCACCCGATCTAAGCGGTCTTGACTCTGACTGTTCACCCGGACGCTCCGCCTTGCGAGTTAAAGTTAATCAACGCGCTCAGGCAATTATAAGCAAATCTCTGCCAACTTCGAGCTAAACTCGACCAAACAAAACAGGTGGCATTGTCAAGCCATAGAGCGAGCTGCTACTCCCAGAGCCGCCGAATAGGAGAGCGATGCAGCAACCGATGAGCCTCAGCCAGCAACTCTGGGATCCGCAGATGCTCTGGACAGCGGGGTAAACAGTCGCCGCATTCGGTACAGCGGTCGGCAGGCAAGCCCGGAAACCAATGTCCGGCTTGGCCAAACATGTTGTAGCGGTACTGGGCAAACTCTGTCATGTCGTGGGCAATGGCCAAGTTGCGCAGCCGCAGCACTTCGGGGATGTGAATCCCCTCTGGGCAGGGCAGGCAGGCGTAGCACTGAGCGCAGCGGCTGGATCCCAGACGCTCCTGCTCGGCTTGGCGCAACCGTTCCTGGATCCATGGGCCCTCCACCCACCAACGGTCGGGATCCTGCAAAGCAGACAAGGCCACCTGCAACTCCTCAGGATGAGTGACACCCAAGCTGAGGGTGTGCACACGCGGATCTGCCAGCAGAAAACGATAGGCAAACTCCAAGGGGCTGAAGGGCGCACAGCACTCTTGCAGGTGTTGAGGGGGGCGATAGAGCATTCCCCCTTTATCGGCAGGAGAAATGATGAACACGCCCATATCCTGCTGGGCAGCCGCTTCCAGAGCCGGCGCATTGCGCTGTTGGAAAAAGTGATGGTGCAAATTGACAAAGTCAAAGCATCCGGTCTGGATGGCCTGCAGGATTAACTCCAGGGATCCATGGGTGGAAAACCCAATGTGGCGCACCCAGCCTTCTTGCTGGAGCTGCTTGAGAATCGGCAGCCCTTTCTGCAGTACCCACTCCAGATGTTCCGGCAGATTGATACCATGAAAGGCAAACTGATCCAAATAATCCACCCGCAGACGGCGCAGGGATGCCTGCAGCCGCTCCCGCAGACAATCGCTGGGAGTGAGCTTGCTGGTCAAAATCAACTGATGGCGTGGGAAGGGCAGAGCTGGCAAAATCTCGCCCAAGAGCGCCTCGGCGTGACCATAAGCCTGGGCCGTTTCGATGTGGTTGATCCCTGCAGCCAAGGCTGCCTCAACGGTTGCCTGAGCCTGATCCCTGGGCACATTGACCAAGCGCATGCTGCCCAGAGAAAAGGCTGAAATGAGCTGCTGGGTGCGTCCAAAGCGGCGGTAGAGCATTCCGGTTCTCGCATCCAATCGTCCCCTCAAGGCGGGAGACAGCCTCAGATTGCCGGGTACAGGCATTGTTGGGAATTGTTGCCCAGCAGTTCTGCTGCCAGCCGGATCGCCTGCTTGAGGCTCTCGGCGCGGGCCACCCCTTGGCCGGCAATATCGAAGGCGGTGCCATGGTCAGGGGAGGTGCGGATGAAAGGCAACCCGATCGTCAGGTTAACTGCCCGCTCAAAAGCCAGCATCTTCACCGGGATCAGGCCTTGATCATGATAGAGAGCCAAGTAGGCATCGGCCACGGCTGGGGATCCTTGGCCGTGCCAGGCTTGCGCGGGAGCCAGCCACATGGTGTCAGGGGGAAGCGGCCCCCAGATTTGGGCGTGGGGATAGGTGCGCAGCAGCTCGGTCAGCCATTCTTTTTCCTCAGATCCCAGTTGACCCCGTTCGCCGGCATGGGGATTGAGGCCGGCCACCGCGATCACGGGATCCGGGATCCCGAAGGTGTGGCGCAGGGATCCCACCAGCAAGTCCAACTTTGTGCGCACTAAGTCTGGGGTCAGCACGGTGGGCACTTGGCCAAAGGGAATGTGGGTGGTGGCCAGCAAAACCCGCATCTGCCAACTGCTGTGGGGGGAACGGGCGACAAACATCATCCCGTAGCGTTCAGCTCCGCTCAGTTGGGCCAGCACCTCTGTTTGGCCGGGGAAGCGGTAGCCGGCTCGATGCCACAGATATTTGGCGATGGGCGCTGTCACGATCCCCTGAAACTCGCCCCCCAGCGTCTGTTCGATTGCCGTTTTCAGGTATACAAAACTGGCCGCCCCACCCTCGGCATCCCCTCGACCAATACGGCCAGACTGTAACCGAAAGCCTGTGTCGCATTCCAGCATTGGGATCCCTGCCGGATCGGCCAAGGTAGCCGCACACCTCTCCCTCAGTAGGCAGTGGGTAGCTTCCAAAACCTGCCGATCCCCCACCACGGTAATCCGCGCACAGGCCCGCACCTCGGGCTCTGCCAGCGCCTTGAGCACAATCTCCGGCCCAATTCCCGTGGGATCCCCCAACGTCAGGGCCAGTTTGGGCAGTGACAGGCTCATCAGGTCTTCTCTCGACAAGACAGGCGCTCCTTTTTCTTTTCTTGCCAATTCCTAGAGATCCCCCAAAAAGGGGGATACGTTAATCCATTCTGGCCCCAGGCCCGCCAGCAGGCTTTCTTCTTTCCGCTTCCAATTTCTAGAGAGCACGCAGAAAGCTGAAGCAGGACATTATCGCCGCAACCATCCAAGTTCCCGAAGAACGTTAGATTTTTGAGATTTTTGTTGCCAATTGATTGCGGATCCCTGGCAAAGGATTGACTGAGCAGGGGATTCGTTAGAGAGTATTTTCACCGGCTCGGCCGTCTGTACTTTGTCGCAGTTGTTGGCTGCTCTGATAGTCTTGACCGAGTAGGCACTTGTAAAGAGCTTTCCACCTATGGCCGACCAGGTATCCAAATCTGCTTGGAGGATCCGTTCCCTGCTGCTGCCCCTGTTGGCGGGGGCTGCCCTCGGCTGTGGGGGGAATGGCAGCAGCTCTCCGTCTCTTTCGCCACCGGCTGGGGAGCCTGTCATCCTAAGGGTGGATCCGGTCAGGGGCCCCTTCACCAAGCTGGCCGATGCAGTTGCGGAAGCGCAGCGGCTACAGAGCGCCACAGCGGGGCTAGAGGTGCTGATCCAGATCTTGGGGACGGGCAGGGAAACTTTGCAAAGCAACCTGGCCCTGGATGGGGGCGACGGCACCAATGGCGGGCGCATTCGCGTCACCAACTCCACAGCTTACGAGATCCTCACCGGCCTGTTTGACGTGATTGTAGCCAGCCAAACCAGCCTGCAGGGGGTGGACGTGGTGCTGGGGGGCGGACGGGTTCAGGTGAACGACGGCACCTTTCAGCCGCGCAAGGTCACCCTCAACGATCCCCGCTCCAACATCTTGGTCAACGGCAATGCCGCCGTCCTGGAAGGGGCTTTGGGCCAACTGGCTCAGATTCTGTGCCAGCAATTTTTGGATCCCTGTGTGCAGATCTCCGGCAATGGACGGGTCGCGAGCGTCTCACCCATCGTCAGTAAAGCCGGTGGGGTGGGTATAGGCACTGTGCCGGGGAGCAATCCCACCCTCGAGAACAACGCGATCCTCCTGCAAGCTCTGGGAGCTTTGGCGGTTCGCTACAGCAACAACTCCGGCGGGGTTTTCCGCAACAACCAGATCGAAGGGGATCCGCCTACTGCTGCGGCTGGGTTGGCGCTGCAGGCGCGGCAAAGAGACACTGGTGGCACCACCGGGATCCAACTGGATGGAGCGGGATCGGTGCCGGCAATTCAATCCAACCAGATCGGCGTGGGCAGGATAGCCGGCAGCGTCGGCATTCGCATCTTGCAAGGAACCCAGGCCCGCACCATTACCGGAAATACGTTCCTAGCTCGGGGCGAGGGCGCGGGGGTAGCCATTCAAGTAGCCCCCGGCACACCGGCGGCAGTAGTCGCCGCCTACTTGGCCGGCAACAGCTTCCAGGGGAACTTTGCTGAGAGAATCGGCGGCGGATCTGCGCCGACGCCGACAGCGACCCCTGTTCCGACTCCGAGGCCATCTCCAACTCCCCCGGTGCTCGGCACCGGCCCAATTCAGATTACTCTCACCTGGAGCACTATCGATGACCTTGACCTATATGTCACGGATCCCAGGCAGCAGACAGTGTTTTTTGACAATCGGGTTATTCCTTCTGGGGGACAGCTAGATGTGGATGCCAATGCCGACTGCGTTGCCGTAACAGAAAATCCTGTAGAGAATGTTTTTTGGGCCTCCACCCCGCCCTCAGGCCTGTACCTTATTGAGGTGAGGTTGTTCCGGCGCTGTTCTCAGGTCACTGCTCCCATTCCCTTTACTGTAACAGTTCGCAAAAGCGGAAGCGCCGCACAAACCTTCAGCGGATCGGCCACCTCTCCTGGCTCGGCGGGCAGGTTTACCTTTTCCTTTCCCTAAAGTTGGCTAAGGCTGGCATCCATCCGTCCTGGACACCCCCATTCCAGTTCTTGACTCAGGGATCCAGAAAACTTTTCCCCACCTTGCAGACAAGTGAGCCCCACAAGTTCAAACAGCCACAGCGGCCACAAAACACCTTCTTGAAGCAGAGTCTATCTCCCCTCTCCCAGGGGGAGAGGGGTCGGGGGTGAGGGACAGCAGTGCCGAGTGCAGGGGATCCCTATTCCACGGCGGCCTTGGCTGCTTTCGCCTCTTTGGCGGCTCTCATTTCTGCCAGAATCTCCTCCGGCCGCTTGCCAGCCCGCTGGGATCCGGCAGGCAGCTCATGGGGATCGATCACCCCCTTGGGCAGGTAGGCAAACTCCCGCAGCGGCGTCACCATCGGGTCTTCCGTGACCTTGGAAGGCAAACGGCCCATCGCCACCTGGTGGTAGTTGAGGTCGTGGCGGTCGTAGGTGGCTAGCTCATAATCTTCGGTAACCGAGAGGCAATTGGTGGGGCAAAACTCCACACAATTGGCACAGAAAATGCACACTCCAAAATCGATGCTGTAGCTGTAAAGCTCTTTTTTCTTCATCTCGGTGTTATAGGCCCAGTCCACCACCGGCAGGTCGATGGGGCAAACCCGAACACAGATCTCGCAGGCAATGCACTTATCGAACTCGAAATGAATGCGTCCCCGAAAGCGCTCGGAGGGGATCAGCTTTTCAAAGGGGTATTGCACAGTCACCGGGCGACGGCCCATGTGGTCGAAAACCACCCCCATCCCCTGGCCGATGTACTTGGCCGCTTTGAAAGCATCGCTTACGTATTCGCCAACTCGCTTCAGAAAAGTCATGGCCTGTTCTCTCCCTCTCTCGCTTTCTTTACTTTCATTACTTTCATTCAACCCCCGAAAACGCTTGGGAAGGCGAGTTTCAAAGCTGCCGTCAACAGCAAATTGACAAACGAGACGGGCAGCAGAAATTTCCACCCCAAGTCCAGCAGTTGGTCAATACGCACCCGCGGCAAGGTCCAGCGCAAGAGGATGGCCAAGAACACGAAGATAAAAGCCTTGACCATCGTCATGAGAATCCCTAAGACCGCCGCGCCGATCTGCAAAAAGGGGTTGTCCAACGGGATCCCAGCCCAGGCGGCGATCGTCTCCACCGGCACCACGAACGACCAGCCGCCCAAGTACAACACCGCTGCAATCAGGGAAGCCAGCAGCAAGTTGGCGTAGGATCCCAGATAAAACAGGGCAAATTTCATGCCGGAGTACTCCGTTTGGTAGCCAGCCACCAGCTCCTCCTCGGCTTCCGGCAAGTCGAACGGGATCCGCTCCGTTTCCGCCAGGGCCGAGATCAAGAAAATGACAAAGCCAATCGGCTGCCGCCAGACGTTCCAACTGAGGATCCCCAGTCCGCTCTGCTGCTCCACAATCCCCACGGTGTCCAAGCCGTTGCTCATCAGCACCACCGCCAGCACCGACAGAGCTAGGGGTAGCTCGTAGCTGATCGACTGGGCCGCCGCCCGCAGCCCCCCCAGCAGGGAATACTTGTTGTTGGAGCCGTAGCCGGACATCAACAAGCCGATGGGCTGCACGCTGGAGGTGGCGATCAGGAAAAAGACGCCGATGGCGATGTTGGAGATCAACAGGTTCTGGCCGAAGGGAACCACCAGGTAGCACAAAAAGACCGGCAGGAAAACGAGGATCGGCCCCAGCGTGAACAAAACCGGGTCGGCCAGGCTGGGCAGCACATCTTCCTTCGTCAAGAGCTTGAGGCCATCGGCAATCGGGATCAGCACCCCCTGCGGCCCGGCCATGTTGGGGCCAATCCGCTGTTGGGCCGCTGCCGAGATCTTGCGCTCCAGCCAAGTCATCACCATCACCCCTAGAGTGGCGGCGATGACCAGCAACAACATGGGTAGGGGCATCCAGAGGGCGTGGGCAGCACCTGGGCCCAAGCCCAAGTTTTGCAGGGCAGTCTCAAAGCCAAGCTGTAGGTCGATACCGGCAGTTGTCATGGGGTTGAGTAGCTCCCTAAAGACGGTGGGTCAAAAAAACCTTGGATCCCGTGCGTTAACTAAGCCTTGCCGTTGGGATCCGACTGAGGGGGACGGTGGCGGCGGCGTAGCTCCTGCTGAATGATGGCCTGGAGGCGAGCATCGGATAGCTGCTCTGCGCGGCGACGCCTTTCTTCTTGGTACTTGGCCCATTGCTTGGGGCCGATAATTGCGGCAATAGTTGCAACAATCAAGAGCGGCAGAACCAAGATCGCCCAGGCCATCGCCTTTATCCTCGCTTTCCTAGCGGTATTTTAGCGATCCACCTCCCCCATGATGATGTCGATGCTGCCCAGAATGGCGATCATATCGGCTACCTTCATGCCGCGAATGAGCTGAGGCAGCACCTGCAGATTGACAAAGCCAGGCGGACGAATTTTCCAGCGCCAGGGACAGACATTGTCGTCGCCGACGATGTAAATGCCCAGCTCGCCTTTGGCGCTCTCCACCCGCACGTAGGCCTCTCCTTTGGGGATCTTGAAGTTGGCCGAGGGTTTTTTGCTGATGAACTGGTAATCGCCTTTGTTCCACTCCGACTTTGGCCCCTCCAGCATGCGTTTGGCTTCCAGATTTTCAAAGGGGCCACCGGGCAGGGCCTTCACCGCCTGCTGGACAATTTTGCAGGACTGGCGCATCTCCTTCATGCGCACCCGATAGCGGGCCAGGCAATCCCCCTCTGGGTAAACGGCCACCTCCCAGTCGAAGTCGTCGTAGCACTCGTAGTGATCCACCTTGCGCAGATCCCAGTTGACGCCGCAGGCGCGCAGCATGGGGCCGGATAGACCCCAGTTGATGGCATCCTGCTTGGAGATGACCCCCACCCCTTCCAGCCGCCGGCGGAAAATGGGGTTGTCGGTAACCAGCCGCTCGTACTCATCTACTTTGGGCAGGAAGTACTCGCAAAAATCGAGGCATTTTTCCGTCCAGCCGTAGGGCAGATCCACCGCTACGCCCCCGACGCGGAAGTAGTTGTTGTTGATGAGGCGCATGCCGGTGACGGCTTCAAACAAATCCAAGATCCACTCCCGCTCCCGCATGGCGTAGAGGAAGGGGGTTTGGGCGCCCAAGTCCGCCAAGAAGGGGCCGAACCAGAGCAGGTGGTTGGTGATGCGGGTCAGCTCCAACATGATCACCCGCAAGTAGCTGGCCCGCCGGGGCACCGGGATCCCGGCCAGTTTCTCGACGGCGTTGACGGTGATGGCCTCGTTGAACATGCCAGCGCCGTAGTCCCAGCGGGAGACGTAGGGCAGGTATTGCACCACGGTGCGGTTTTCGGCAATTTTTTCCATGCCGCGGTGCAAGTAGCCGATCACGGGCTCGCAATCAACGATGTTTTCGCCATCGAGGGTGACCAGCAGGCGCAAGACCCCGTGCATAGAGGGATGGTGCGGCCCAAAGTTGAGCAGCATCCGGTCGGTACGGGTCTCGATCATGGGCATGGGCATAGCCGCCGCCTCCGCAACTGAAGAATGTTTATGGTCTGCAACATTTGCAGTATAACGGCTTTCCCGCGGTTCCTCGATCTCTCAGGCCATCAGGGATCCCAATTTTCGTCATTGAGGATCCCCTAATGGGTTCGGCTAGAGTGTTTTAAAAAAAGGTAAGGAGAGGGATGGCGGCATCTGGTTCACCCCCGAATGGCTTATCTCGGCGGGAGCAACAGCATCCGCTGTATGCTACCGACAGGGCTGTGCTTGATGAGCTGATGGCGCAGGCTCGGGAGAACCCTCCCTCCGATTGGGTGCTGGCCGAAGTCGCCCGTCTGCGCATCCGCTATCAAGGTTTCCCTGGCGCCTGGGATCTGCAGCAGGATTTGGATCAGATCTTGGAGCAGTGGGGCCTGAGCGAAGAGGAGCTGTTTGCCCGCACCCGCCAGATCCACGCTCGCGGCCAGGTGTACGACCGCAGCTTCAGCACGCGAGACGACTGGGCCTAGGAGGCCTGGAGTTGCTCCGCAAAAACAGGATCCAGAGGCACATCCAAAGCAGCGATGACCTTGGTCCAGAAGTTCATAAAGCCGATCCAGGCCGAGAGCTCCACCAGATCTTCATCCGACCAGATGGCTTTGAGTTGGGCAAAGAAGCTGTCGGTAACCACCATGCTAGGCACGGTCATGCGCTCGGCGTACTCGATGGCCAGTTTCTCCGCCTCGGTGTAGAGGGTGCTGGTGCGGGCCTGGGCCACCGCCGCAATTTTGGCCGGGCTAGCTCCGTGTTTTTGCGCCTGCAGGGTGTGGTAGGGCAGGCAGTAGTGGCGGCAGCCGTTGATCTGGGCAATGCGGATGCTGACCAGCTCCTTCAGCTCTTCGGGCAAGTTGGGGTTGTCGGTGTGCAGCGCCCCGTAAAGGTTCATCACCGCCCGCATCAGTTGCGGCTTATGGGCCATCACCTGTAGCGGGTTGAGGGCGGTGCCATAGGTTTTCTCCAGGCTTTCGTAAACCTTCTGCAGTTGCTTATCGGCTTTTTCTGGGGGAACAGGAGGGATCCGCATGGATGATCTATAAAATTGCAGCATTCTCGACTTTAGCGCGTTTGGGGGATCCGCCCAAGCCTTCCACTCCGCTGCCCTGGCTGTTTCCTCAGGGATCCCTGCTCCCGCCCAGGATTGAACTTCGAACCTTCCGGCAATTCTTGCCTGAAAAGCTTTTCCCGGTCATGGGTTGCCCAAGGATTGCTCAATGGCTTCTACCTGCTGTTGGGTGGCCGTAGCCCCTTGATTGAGGGTTTGCTGGAGCTGTTCCCGCGACTGGTAGATCTGCAGCGGCCCTCCCTGGGGGATCCCTTGCTGGGCGGCCTCAGGGCTGGCCTGTTCCGGCCTCGGCTCTGAACCGAGCGGGTTGCGATAGAGGCGGTTCACAACCAAAAAGCCCACCAGCACCACGGCAGTTGCCACCAAAAGTCGAACCATACCCGGATCCCTTGCGAGCACCTGGTTCTAAAATGCCCAAAAAGAGCCTCAGGTATCAGAGGTCGGGCACAATGGTGCAGACTGCTCAGCCGGTACGGGTTGGCATTGGCGGCCCGGTGGGATCCGGAAAAACCGCCTTGGTGGAAAAGCTCTGTCTGTCGCTGCGGGATCACCTGTCTTTGGCCGTGGTGACCAACGACATTTATACCCGCGAAGATGCCGAGTTTTTGGTGCGGGCCAAGGCGCTGGAAGCGGAGCGGATCATCGGCGTGGAGACCGGCGGCTGTCCCCACACGGCCATTCGGGAAGACGCCTCCCTCAACCTCGATGCCATTCAGGAGCTGGAGCGCCGCTTCTGTCCCCTGGATCTCATCCTGGTGGAATCGGGGGGGGATAACTTGGCAGCCACCTTCAGCCCAGAGCTGGTGGATGCCTGCATCTATGTTATTGATGTGGCCGAAGGGGACAAGATCCCGCGCAAGGGGGGGCCGGGGATCACCCGCTCTGACCTGCTGGTGATCAACAAGATCGACCTGGCGCCCTACGTAGGGGCAGACTTGGGGGTGATGGAACGGGATGCCCGCCGCATGCGGGGGGACAGGCCTTTTGTCTTCACCAACCTGCGCACGGGCGAGGGGCTGGAGCAGATCCTGAGCTGGCTGGAGCGGGAGGTGCTCTTTCGCTCCATCCAGGCCGATTCTCCCTCTGTGAGCCACCTGTGAACTTCGGCAAGGCCCTCTTGAAGATCAGCCGCCAAGGCCAACAGACCCACATTTGGGAGTATTCTCAGGCCCCCCTGCAATGGCTGGGATCCCCGGGTGAGCCGCCACTCTATTACCTACGCAACCCCAATGGTGGACTGCTGGGCGGGGATCGCCACCACATCGCCATCGAGCTGGGGGCAGGCGCAGCGCTGGAAATTCGCACCCAAGGGGCAACCCGCCTCCACCCCGGCCTGAGCCGGCAACAGGCCAAGGTCAAGCTGGCTCCCACCAGCCAACTGATCTGGATCCCTCACCCGACCATTCTGGGCGCAGGAGCAGACTTCCGCCAACAGGTGCAGATCGAGCTGGATCCCAGTGCCCGCTTGGCCTATGCCGAGATCTGGACAGCCGGGCGGCTGGCCATGGGGGAATGCTGGCAGTTTCGGCGCCTTTCCAGCAGCTTGCGGGTTTGGGTCGCTGCCGGGATCCCCGCCTCCACAGACGGGAGCAAACTCTGGCTGCAGGAGCACCTAGACCTGCGCTTTCCCCACCAGCATATCTCCGCCGCGTCGGTGCTGGGATCCCATCTCTGCTGGGGATCCCTGTACTTACTGGGGGATTGGCCAGAGCCGGAGTGGCCGACGGATACGCACCACTGGCTGCTGCGGTCGCCGGATCCCGTCTGTCAGGGCTGGATCCTACGCCAGGTGGGACCCCAGGCAGAGGCCATCTGGCAGCAGTTTGGCCAAGTTGTGCAACAGCTTGCCCCGGCCAAGAGAAGCTCAAGCCAGGGGTGGTAGGCTAGGGCTGGCTTAGCCCAACCCGTTGCACGAGATCATGAACGCCGCTCGACGCATTATCAGACGTTCCGTCCGCAAGGGGCGAAGCCGCTGGCTCCTCCTCTACGAAAAAGGAATGGCCCTGCTGGCTTTGGGCAACCTGTGCTTGGTGCTCTTCGACCTCAGCTACGTGCCCTGGCGAGACTTCTGGCTCCAGGGGCGGGTGCAGATCTTCGGTGCCTTTGGCCCTCCCATTCCCTTGCCCATCCTCTCCCAACAGACCAGCCGCTCCCCGGTAACCGACCTATACGACCCGGTTAAAGGCATTGAGCCCAACCCGGAAACCCAGCGCTACTTGGCCCTGGTGGATGAGCTGCGCCAGGTCACCCTGCGCTTTGGGGTGGAGTCGGAAGCTGCGGCACCGATCCTGGCCCGACTGCGGCAACTGAGCGACGAGATGATCGAGACCAACCCCTTTCAGGCCGCCAACAAAACCGGCCAGTTTGTGCGCATCATCAACTTGATGCGGGAGCACATCCCCGAAGCCGACTCGGCCAAGGCTGCCTTCGCCCGCTTCTGGACTGCCGAATACTTGGCCAGCGTCGATCCCAAAGACGGGATCGAATTTTTCCAGGCCCGGCTGCGCCCCCTCTTCGAGACCAATTACTCCCGCCCCATCGGCGAGAGCGGCAACCCGGTGGACTTTTTCCCCCTGCTGGACTTTCCCTTTGCCTTGCTGTTTGGGCTGGAATTTGTGCTGCGCACGGTGGCCATCAGCCGTCGCTACACCGGCGTCAATTGGCTGGATGCCATGCTCTGGCGCTGGTACGATGTGCTGCTGCTGTTGCCCTTTTGGCGCTGGCTGCGGGTGATCCCGGTTACCATCCGGCTGGGACAGGCGCAGTTGCTGGATCTGGAGCGGGTTCGCGCTCAGGTGAGCCAAGGCTTTGTCGCCAACTTCGCCGAAGACCTGACCGAGGTCATCGTCGTGCGGGTGATCAACCAAATCCAGGCATCCATCCAGCGGGGATCCCTGCCCCTGTTGCCGGCAGCCGATCCCTCCCGCAGCTACATCGACCTCAACGAGATCAACGAGCTGGAAGCCATTGCCAACCTGGTTTTTCGCACCGTCCTCTACCGCGTCCTGCCCCAGGTCCAGCCGGAGGTGGAGCAATTGCTCCGCTACAACCTGGGTGGCCTGCTCAAACAACTCCCCGCCCTGCAAACCCTGGAACGGCTGCCCGGCCTCGGATCCCTGCCCGGCCAACTGACGGAGCGCCTGGCCAGCGAGCTGACCACCACCACCTATAAAACCTTGACCAACAGCTTCGAGGATCCCGTCGGCTCCCAGTTGGCGGCCCAACTGTTGCGGCGCTTTGGCGAAGTCTTGGCCAACGAACTCACCCAGCAACATGTGCTGGAGGAAATTCGCTCCCTGTTACAGGACTTGCTGGAAGAGATCAAGATCAACTACGTGGAGCGCCTCTCCCACGAAGATCTGGAGGAAGTGATGGAGCAAACCCGCAAGCTGCGGCAAAAAGCTCAACAACTGCAGCAAGCCC
Source organism: Synechococcus sp. H55.10 (assembly GCF_047502715.1). NCBI lineage: Bacteria > Bacillati > Cyanobacteriota > Cyanophyceae > Synechococcales > Synechococcaceae > Synechococcus > Synechococcus sp. H55.10. The sequence continues at coordinate 1,931 of NZ_JANSJJ010000022.1, read as the reverse complement.
GCAGCGCGTAGGAGTGGTTGACGAGGTTGCGCCGGTTCAGTAGGATAATGTTTCTAGTCCGGGCGAGTGGCGAAACTGGTAGACGCACCGCACTCAAAATGCGGCGGGAAACCGTGTCGGTTCGAATCCGACCTTGCCCATGCCCTCGAGCTGCTAGGCTGCAGGTATTACCCGGCAGATAATAGATAAAGACTTTGGGGTTCAGATGGGATCAATTGGTAGGGATCCGCCTGGTTAAGCTCTCGACAGAGGCGAGCAAAAGACTGGAGACTTTCAAGGCGCTCCGCGAGCTCGCTGAGGGTGTCTAGGTATTCGGCTAAAGCCGCTTGGGAAAGGTACCAAGACTTGTCCAGCTCTTGGAAGTAGGTCATCTGGAACTCGACAGAAAAATTCTTTTCCCTAAGGAAGCGCTGCTCCGGTGTAAGCGCTCGATCAAATGGGGAAAGACGAGCAATGCGCTGGATGCGTTCGCTAGAGATGTGGCCAGCAAAGCCGGGAGCTGTGTACGTATAGGCCGTCCGGAGCTGAGGTCGATCCGCTGGCAAGAGAGCTGCACACCACCTTTCGCTTAGTTCCCGGAAACGAGGAACCTCAAAGTCCAGGGCATCGACGGCATCTTGCAGGTACCCATGCTTAAGCAGAAGCTGGGATTCCGCCGCTAGGGAAACTGCCCAACCCTTGAGGGCAATATCGCCAAGCAGTAGGCAGTGGGCCTGGCGCTCAACAGGGATCTGATGGGCTTGGTCGGAGAAAAAGATGCGGGCTTCCGCTAGCGCCTTAAGGGCATCGCGAGGAGAAGCCTCAGGGAATCGGTGCAAACTAACCAGCTCTGCCTGCAGCTTAGCAAGACTTTGAATGAAAAGAGCACGATGCAAATTGGAGATAGCCAACAGAATTTCGGCTCTACTCTGAACGGCCAAAGCTTGCAAATAGGCCAGTTGGCCAGAAAGTGCATCTAGCTTTTGCTGGATGTCTTGGATCCCTTCCCTAACAATCTTTTCTAGGCGGGCAATAGAGCCTTGCAACTGATTCAGGCGGAAATGCATGTAGGTAAAGCCAATAGCGCTAACCCCCAGGTTTAAAACGCTAGCGCCAGCAGCTACCTGAGAAAGCCCCAAAATCTTGGTGGCAGTCTGCTGCAAAACCTCAAGCTTGCGATGAGTGGCTTGGTGACCAAGGGCATTAATCACGGATTCAGGAGATACCGGCGCATTCATCAGCAAGCTGGTCAGGCCAGGAGCTTCGGCCAAATGCTTGACGATGCGACCCGTGGCAGCTTCTCGAACAACGCCACCGTAGCGAACCAGGGATCCATCCAAAAGCCCGCTGACAATCGAAGGAGAAGCAAAAAGGAGAGTTGGAATGAGCATGACTTACGCTCCCAAAGTTCCGGTCACACAAGGTAGAAATCCTTGTTGGCAAAGGAGTTTAAATGTAATGGGGGGGAAATCCAGATAATCTTCGCTTTACTGCATAGAGCCAGAAACGCATCTCTTCGCTTAAGAGGACTCGCATCTTTGCGAAGTCCAGGAAGCTCCTCGTCAGTCTCGAGGGCCACTAGATAAAAAGCACTTTCATCATTGAGATTTTCAGCCGGAAACTTCTCGACTTCCTCTTTCAGAGCCTCAAACTCTTTCTGTGTGCCTCTCCAGATATACTTTGAGTTTTTATACAGAAGCTCACACGCATTCTTCTCTGTTATTTTTTGTCCGGGAGAAAGGTGAGAAAAGTATTCGCGAAACTGGCTAGCCCTCGAGGCTAGCACAACCAAACTGGGGAGCCTGGTTGGGGGTTCGGGGGGCTTGGGTTTGAGCAAATTTTCTGCAAGCCTAAGTTCTGCAAGCCCAAGTGCAGTACAGCCTGTTAAAGAATCAAGGGGTACAGTAGCAACACTTAGCAAACCAACTCTGGAAGCAGGATGGATTGATCAG
>NZ_JANSJJ010000021.1:0-1381 GCF_047502715.1 Synechococcus sp. H55.10 | reverse complement strand
GGCACGGTCTTCGTGAGTTTGTCTTGTTCCCCCTTCGGGGGGATCCCTTGTACTTGGAAACGGTCTACGTGACTTTGGCTTAGAGATAAATTTCTGGTGCGTTCCCCCTTCGGGGGGATCCCTAGAAATTGGAAACCTTGATCTCGTAGGCACAGGGAACGCGCTTGGCTTTGGTTCCCCCTTCGGGGGGATCCCTAGAAATTGGAAACCGGCTACCTGTCAGGCACTAGGCGTCTGGGAACAGCTCCCGGGTTCCCCCTTCGGGGGGATCCCTAGAAATTGGAAACCTGTGACCTCGACGGCCATCTTGCCGAAGCGCAGCAGACGTTCCCCCTTCGGGGGGATCCCTAGAAATTGGAAACTCGGCTTGGGCTGGGTCAGGGATGACTGTCAAAGTTCCTGGTTCCCCCTTCGGGGGGATCCCTAGAAATTGGAAACACTGTATTGCCAAGCAGTTTACAACGGAAATACAGCTGTTCCCCCTTCGGGGGGATCCCTAGAAATTGGAAACCACCGCTACCCCAGCCTGCGCGCCATGCCGGTTTGGTGGTGGTTCCCCCTTCGGGGGGATCCCTAGAAATTGGAAACATTCAACTGGTTTCAACCACTCGCGGATGTTGTTTGTTGAGGTTCCCCCTTCGGGGGGATCCCTAGAAATTGGAAACAGCGTACCCGGTGCGGGTACGATACGGAATTTCCATCACCACCGTTCCCCCTTCGGGGGGATCCCTAGAAATTGGAAACCTCATCTACTCAATATCAAGGATTAAACCTTATCAAAAAGCGTTCCCCCTTCGGGGGGATCCCTAGAAATTGGAAACACTTAGGTGTCCTTTCCCCAAACCGCTGGGGACGCGGGTTCCCCCTTCGGGGGGATCCCTAGAAATTGGAAACGTGGAGTGCGGCTTCGACTAATTCGAGCTAGTGCAGAGTTCCCCCTTCGGGGGGATCCCTAGAAATTGGAAACTTGAGAGGTATTTCTGGTGTCTCCTTTTTAGTCTTTTGGTTCCCCCTTCGGGGGGATCCCTAGAAATTGGAAACTAAAGACCTTTGTAAATCTCGTCTAAACGTGTTATAGGTAGTTCCCCCTTCGGGGGGATCCCTAGAAATTGGAAACGTGCTGGAAGAAGGCTTCTCCACAGCGGGGACGTCGTGGTTCCCCCTTCGGGGGGATCCCTAGAAATTGGAAACTTGGAGTAGCCCGCGCTCAGCGGGTGACAGCAGTTTGGTTCCCCCTTCGGGGGGATCCCTAGAAATTGGAAACGTCAGGAACCCTGAGACTCAGTTGTTCCTGGCCTGCAAAGTGTTCCCCCTTCGGGGGGATCCCTAGAAATTGGAAACAAACCAATTGCAATAAAGCTGCCGCTGCTCAGCAGTAGAC
>NZ_JANSJJ010000020.1:0-17497 GCF_047502715.1 Synechococcus sp. H55.10 | reverse complement strand
CTTGCGAAGCAGATACCTTGAGCTTGCAGGAGATAGTCAGGACTTGGGCCATGTCACGATTATCCGTCGTCCGCATTTCTCCCGAGCCTGACCCTACGGGTACAGGGCGGGGCTCCTGTGGTTTCTAGCTGATCCAGTTGCCACAGAGGCAGCAGCTATCTCGAACGTGCTTCCTCTGCAAGGATGGGAAATCCGGAGAGTCCTTGAGCCTACACTCCGGCAAAAGTGAAGAAAACAGGATCCCTGAGCCCGGTTGGTCGGATCGACCTCTAGATTGGGTGAGGTGTCGATAGTGCCCCAACCATGAGCAAGCCTAGCTTTGCGGTGATCGGCCTGGCGGTGATGGGGGAAAACCTGGCCCTCAACGTCGAGCGCAACGGCTTTCCGGTTGCCGTCTACAACCGCACCGGCTCCAAAACCGACCAGTTCATGCGGGAGCGAGCCCAAGGCAAACAGGTCACCCCTGCCTACAGCCTGCCGGAATTGGTGCAGATGATGGAGCGGCCCCGCAAAATCCTGATCATGGTCAAGGCGGGCCCGCCGGTAGACGCGGTGATCGACGAGCTGAAGCCGCTGCTGGAGCCGGGAGACATCCTCATCGATGGCGGCAACTCCCTTTACACCGATACGGATCGCCGCGCCGAGGCTCTGGAGTCCACCGGGATCCACTTTGTCGGCATGGGGGTGAGCGGCGGCGAAGAGGGCGCCCTCAACGGCCCCAGCCTCATGCCCGGCTGCAGCCCGGAAGCCTATCGCCAACTGGAGCCCATCCTGAGCAAAATTGCCGCTCAAGTGGCGGATGGCCCCTGCGTTACCTACCTGGGGCCCAAAGGGGGCGGGCACTACGTGAAGATGGTGCACAACGGCATCGAATATGGCGATATGCAACTGATCGCCGAGGTCTATGACTTGATGCGCCGGGGCTTGAAGCTGACGGCCTCGCAGATGCAGGAGATTTTTCAGGCCTGGAACGAGACGGAGCTGGAGTCGTTTTTGATTGAGATTACCGCCAAGATTTTGGGAACGCTGGATCCGGAGACGGGCAAGCCGCTGGTGGATCTGATTTTGGACAAGGCGGGGCAGAAGGGGACGGGCTTGTGGACGGTCAAGGATGCCCTGGATTTGGGGGTGCCGGTGCCCACCATCGAAGCGGCGGTGCAAGCTCGCATCCTCTCGTCGCTGAAAGAGGAGCGGGTGGCTGCCTCTGCTCAGTTGAAAGGGCCCGATGCAACTTTTGAAGGGGATCCCGACTGCTTCCTTGAAGATCTGCGTGCCGCCCTCTATTGTTCCAAGATCTGTTCCTATGCCCAGGGGATGGCGCTGCTCAGGCAAGCCACCGTTGCCCACGGCTATGTCTATACCTTCAGCGAGATCCCGCGGATTTGGAAAGGGGGCTGTATCATCCGCGCCCGCTTTCTGGGCGAGATCCAATCAGCCTACAAACGGGATCCAGAGCTGGTGAACCTACTTTTGGATGAGGAGTTCAAGCAGGCGATCCAGGAGCGACAGGGCTCCTGGCGGCGGGTGGTGGCCACGGCGGCAGCCCTGGGGATCCCGATCCCAGCCATCAGCGCCTCCTTGGCCTACTACGACAGCTACCGCACCGCCGACCTGCCCCAGAACCTCACCCAGGCCCAGCGGGACTTCTTCGGGGCCCACACCTTTGAGCGCATCGACAGGCCGGGGGTTTTCCACCACGCCTGGAATCCCTAGAAGTCTTGGGATCTCCCTCTGGCCTGGGATCTGTCAGCGTTGGTCCATGAGTTTGTGCAGGTGTTCTCCGATGACCTGGATGCTGCTGAGGATGCGCTCTTCCGGTTGGTAGCTGAAGGCGAGGCGCAGGGCGTAATCCCCTTGGCCACCGGCAAAGCAGTGGGTGCCCCCAGGGATCCCTCGCTGCGAAACATCTCCAAGCGGCGATTAACAGTGCCAATCCCAGCTACTGACCAGCAGTCTCGGACAAAGCCGCGGGTGGGACAACCGCCAGCTTGGGAAAAGGGGGAGTTGAGGTTTTGCTTCCCCCTCTATGCAGCAGCACGTAGAAGCAAGGGATCACCACCAAGGTCAGCAGCGTCGCCAAAGAAAGGCCGGAAAAAACCACAACCCCCAGCGGTTGCAGCAGCTCGGATCCCTCTCCCCAGCCCAACGCCAAGGGGAACAGGCCCAGCACCGTCGTCACTGTGGTCATCAGGATCGGGCGCAGCCGCTGCGGGGCAGCCTCTAGCATGGCGCTGCGATAATCCAAGCCTTGTTCCTCTCGAATTTGGTTGGCCAGCTCCACCATCAAGATGGCGTTGTTGACCACAATGCCCACCAGCAGCACCACCCCCACCAGCACCGTAGCCCCCACTGCCGTGCGGGTGAGGAACAGGCCCAGGATGCCGCCGGAGAGGGCCAAAGGCACCGTCAGCATGATCACCAGCGGGTCGAGGAGGGAGTTATACTGCACCGCCATCACCACAAACACCAAAAAAGCTGCCAGGGATCCCAGCAGCAGCAGGTTGTTGCGCAGCTCCCGGTTGTTTTCCAAGGCCACGCTGGGCAGGCGGGTCACGCCGGCAGGCAGTTCCAGGCCCGACAGGATCTCATCCACCTCGGCGACAGCAGCGCTCTGGTTGGCTCCGGCCCTGAGGCTGCCGTTCAAAATGACCACCTGCCGTTGGTTGAGGCGGCGAATTTCCCCGGGGGCCTCCCCCATCTGCAACCTGGCCACATCCCCCAAGCGCAGCGGCTGGCCATTCTGCACAGCCAAGGGCAGGCGCTCCAGTTGCGAAGGCTGGGTGATGGGCGTGGCCAGGCGAACCCGCACATCCAGAAGGCGGCTGCCCTGCTGCAATTGGATGGGCACGGATCCCTGCACCGCCGTCTGCACCACCCGGCCTATGTCCTGAAGGCTGAGGCGCAGGGGAGCGGCCCGCTCCCAATCCGGCCAAATCTGGAGCTCCGGCTGGCTATCGTCGGCATCAGGGCGGAAGGTGGAGAGGGTAGCCTGCTCGTCCAAGGCCCGCAACACCCTGCGGCTAGCCTCTTGAAGCGCCTGAGTGGCCTCCCCTTGGAGCACCACGTCCACTTCGGCATTGACGGCAGAATTGCGGGCGGAAAGGCCGCGGACGCTGCCCGGAAACACGCGGATGCGGGATCCCACCAAGTTCAGTTGGCCTATCAACCCGTTCACCCGATCCACGAAACGTCCCACGTCGGTGCCGGGCTTGAGGGTGATGGTGCTGGTGCCCCGCAGGGGGTTCTCAACAGTGCTGCCCCCAAAGGCGGATCCGCCTGCCGTGGTGAACGCATACTCCACCTCAGGTTGCTCTAGCAAAAGGCGATCCACCGCCTGCATGATGCGGTGGTTGGTCTCCAGAGTGGTGCCGGGGGCAAAGTTGGCAGACAGGTTCACCTGCCCGGTGGCGATGCGGGGCAGAAGCTCTTGGTTCAGTTGCCCGGCCATCCAATAGCTGCCCCCGCCCAGGAGGAGAAAAGCCAGCAGGATAGGCAGCGCCGGTCGCCGCAACAAGCGGCTCAGCAGCCGTCGATAGGCATAGGTGCCACCCAGGATCCCCCGCCCAAAGCTGCGGATCGGGCCCCAGTGGCGCAGCCCACTGCTGCGGCGGATCGTCAACAGGCGAGAGGTGAGCATCGGCACCACCGTCAGGCCCACCACCAGGGATCCGGCCACGGCAAAGCTGATGGTCAAAATCAGCTCGTTGAAAATCAGCGAAACAAAACCTCCCACCAGCAAGAAGGGCAACACCGACACCAGGTTGGTGGCCGTGGAGGCCACCAGGGCCGATTCCAACTGGCGGCTGCTGCGCTCCGCTTGCTCCAGCACCCGCTGCCCAAACCAACGGGCGTCCTGCCGTGGGATCCCTTCTGTTCCTTTGGCGATGTTTTCCAACATCACGATGGCGTTGTCCACCACGATCCCCACCCCCAGGGCCAGCCCTCCCAGGCTGATGATATTGATGGAAAGGCCGAACAGGCCCATCAGCAGCACTGCCGCCAGGGTGGCCAGGGGAATGGCGGTCACCACGATCAGGGTTTGGCGCAGGGATCCCAAAAACAGCAACACCGCCAGCCCGGCCAGCACCGCCCCGCTCAAGCCGGCAAGAGCCACACTTTGAATCGAGCTGCGGATGAAGCGGGACTCGTCGCTGGTGGGGATCAGGGTTACTTGCGGCGGAATGAGGCCGGCGGCCCGCAGTTGTTCCAGGCGGCGACGGATCCCGTCCACCACGCGGATGGTGTTGGCATCCGGCTGCTTTTGAATGCTCAGGCGCACAGCTGGCTCTCCATTCAAGGTCACCCGCACCCCCTCGGCAGCAGGGCGCACGGCCACCGTGGCAAAGTCTGTTAGGCGCACCGTCCCTCCACTGGGGGTGTTGAAGCGCAGCGCTTGAATATCTTCCGGGCTGCGGAACCGGCCTATCGTGCGCGTCAAAGGCTCCACTAGCTCGCCGCGGATCCGTCCCCCGGCAAGATCCTGGTTGCGGGCCTGCAGTTGGCCGAGCACATCCGTCAGGCCCAGCCCCAATGCCTGCAGCCGCTCCACATCCAGATCCACCTGCACCTCTTCGAGAGTGCCCCCGGCCACATCCACCGTGGCCACCCCCGGCACCACGCCCAACTCGCGGGCCAACTCTTCCTCGGCAAAGCGGCGCAGCTCCACATCCGTCAGCCCGGGCGCGTTCAGGGCAAACTCATAAACGGGCAACTGGGAAGGGTCAAACTTAAACACCGTGGGAGCCGAAACCCCATCCGGCAGCCGTCCTCTGGCTCGGTTCACCGCCGCCGTAGTGTCGTTGAGGGCTTGATCGATGTTGCCCCCCGGCGCAAAGAAGAGATCCACCCGGACTTGCCCTTCGCGGGTGGTGGAATAGATCTGTTCCACCCCTTCCACAGTGGAAAGCGAGTCTTCCAGAGGGCGGGTAATCTCCTCGACGGCCACCTCTGGGGTTACTCCCGCCAGCTCCACCCGCACGCCAATGCGGGGATAGACAATCGAGGGCAACAGATCCACCGGCAGGCGGGTGAGGAAATAGAAGCCCATGACGATCGCCGCCAAAGCCAGCATCAGGGTGCCAATGTGGCGGCGGATGGCCAGGCCGCTGAGGCTGAGTCCGCTCGGGGCTGGGGTCATGGGCGTAGCTCCTTTGATAAACGTTTAGAATCGTTCCGAGAGGACACTTAGCTGCACTTCCTGCCCATCTTGCAAAGGGGCAGCGCTGCGCACCACAAACGGCTCGCCAGCTTCCAATCCCGACACGATCTCCACCTGGCCATCCCGCTGTGCTCCCAGTTGCACCGGGCGGGCCAACACCCGCGCCGTTTCCCCCTGCCGCTCCACCACAAAGACCAGGGCTGCACCCGGCTCGTTCTGTTGAATTGCTGTGGCCGGCACGATCACCCGCTGCGCCTGCGGCCTGGTCAGCTCCACTCGGGCCAACAAGCCACTGCCGATGCGGCCGCCGGGGTTGGGGATCACCACTTCAACCGGGATCAGGCGGGCCTGGGGATCGGCAGCCGGGGAGATGCGGGCAATTTGTCCAGCGAAGCGTTGGCCAGGAAAGGCGTCCAATTCCACCTGAACGGCTTGGCCCACCTGCACCCGCGCCAGCTCCAATTCAGAAAGGGGAAACTCCACCCTCACCTGGCTGAAATCGGCCACCGTCAGCACGTCTGCCCCCGCGTTCAAAAAAGCTCCCGGATCCGCCTGCCGGGAGAGCACCACCCCCGTCAGGGGCGAGCGCAGTTGGGTGTAGGAAAGGCGCTCCTGGGCCTGGGCCACCAGGGATCCCTGGGCGTCCACCTGGCGCTGGGCAGCGATCACCGCTTGCTCTTGGACACGTACCTGTTCCTCTGCCGAGCGCAAGGCCTGAGCAGCCGTGCGGGCGGCGGTGCGGGCTTGTTCCGCCTGTTGGGCGGAAACAGCTCCCTTTTGCGCCAGTTGTCCTAGGCGTTCGGCATCGGCCTCCAGTTGCAAAAGGTTCAGGCGGGCCTGCTCCACTTGGGTGCGGGCATTGCTCAGTTGCGCCTGCGCCTGGGCCACCTGAGATTCCTGCGCCGCCAGTTGCGATTGGGCCTGCAGCAGAGCCGCCTGCAGCAGGGTGGGATCCAACTGACCCAGCAGTTGCCCCGCTTGCACCGGATCCCCGACATCCACCGCTAGCTGTAGCAACAGCCCCTCGATCCGGGTGCGCAGCGTCGCCTGCCGCAGGGGCTGGGTGGTGCCGGTGTAGCGCAAGTCGGCCCCCAGGGATCCCACCTGGGCTGTGGCCACATCCACCGAGACAGGGCGCGGCGCCCTACCTTGGCCGCCGCCTTCCACCGGACGCTGGGCCCAAACCATCTGGGTATAGGCGACAGAGCCGGGAACGCCCACAAGCAACGCCAGAGCGAAGGCAAAAGCTAGAGGGAGTTGCCTTGCCGAGCCGGAGCTCTGTCCTGCCGGCAGGATGAGTAGCCCAGCTCCCCTTTTGCTGCAGCGCATCAGCCACCTACCACTCGCTTGCCCGCTGTAACTGCCCTCGAAGAGAACAAGCCCGCCTCACAACCCAAAAACGACGGCCCATCCGGCTAGACTGCCCACCTGGGGAAAGGGTTCAAACCCGGATGGTCGGCCTTGTGATCTTTTCAGGGGCCTTGCCCTAGCAAGCCTTCACATTTCTACACGACAAAAGGGATCCCTGCCAACCCGCCCTATTCCAAGCAAGTTCTGGGCGAGATGAAGGCACCTACAAAAAGGATGAGACCCATACCGCTACGCCATCCATCTCCAAAGCGGTTTCGGGCCCAGCTAGCTAGCTGAGCTTTTGAATGGGCGCGATGCGGGGATCCAAGATTTTCTGCTGGCCGATGGCGGGAAACCTCACCGCCAGGGTGATCCGTTCGCCGCTGCCGAACACGTGGGTAATTTGCCCCTGTCCGAATTGGGGATGTTGCAGGCGATCCCCAACTGCCCACTGGGAGGAACGGCTTTGGCGGCGAGCAGCCTTTGCTTTGGGCGTGGCCGCAGCCGCGTTGTCGGCGGAGAACGAAAGCCCCCTGCCTCTCTCCCATTGGATTAGCTCTTGGGGCAGCTCGCTTAAAAATAGAGAGGGAATAGCTGGTTCCCGGTTGCCGTAGAGCCGCCGCTCGCTGGCGTGGCAGAGAAACAATTGCTCGCGGGCGCGGGTGATGCCCACGTAGCAGAGGCGCCGTTCCTCTTCCAAAGCAGCGGGATCCTCCAGGGCGCGAAAATTGGGAAATAGGCCCTGTTCCAACCCCACCAAAAACACCACCGGGAACTCCAGCCCTTTGGAAGCGTGCAACGTCATTAACGAAACTTTCTCAGCTCCCTCCTGAAGGTTGTCCAAATCGGAAGCCAGAGACACATTGCTCAAGAAAGCCTCAAGGCTGGGATCCTCCTGTTCTTCTTCAAATTGGCGGGCCGCGTTGTAGAGTTCCATCACGTTGGCGATCCTTTCCTCGGCCTCTTCTGTGCCCTGGGCCTTGAGATCTTCCAGATAGCCGCAATCCCGCAGCAGCCCCTCTAGGAGGGCGGCAGCCGAAACCTGGGCCATCTGTCTGTGCCAATGCTGGATAAGCTCGGCAAACTGAAGAACCGGCTTGGCCGAACGCCCCACCAGGTTGGTGACAGAAGCCTCGTCGCTGAGGATAGTCCACAGGGGTACATTTAAGGCAGCCGCCGCTTCGGTTAGCTTGTCCAGAGTCGATTTGCCGATACCCCGCCGCGGCACATTGATAATGCGCAACAGGCTAAAAGAATCGGCAGGGTTGAGCACAACCCGCAAATAGGCCAGCACATCCTTAATCTCTTTGCGATCGTAAAATCGCAGCCCGCCCACCACCGTGTAAGGGATCCCCCAGCGCAGCAAAACCTCTTCAAAGGGGCGAGATTGGGCGTTGGTGCGGTAGAGAATGGCAAAATTTCCCCAGGAAGAGTTGGGATTTTGGCCGTGTAATCGTCGGATGGCGTTGACCACAAACTCAGCCTCGGCCATTTCATCTTCGGCCTGATGGCAGATGATAAAACTGCCCTGATGGCGCGTTGGCCGGAGAACCTTGTCAATGCGCTCGGTGTTTTTCTCAATGAGGGTATTGGCCGCCTGCAAAATCGTGGCGGTGGAGCGATAGTTTTCTTCCAATTTGATCAGGGTGCGGGTATCGTCGTCCGGCAGGCCATCGCCAAAGGTCTCTTGAAACTCCAGCAAAATGGTGAAATCAGCCCCCCGAAAGCGATAGATGCTTTGATCCGCATCGCCCACCACAAAGAGGGAGCGATTGGTCCAGTCCCACTGGGAGCGGCGGGTCTCGCCGTTGGTTGCCAGCAGCCGGATCAGCTCGTACTGGGTGCGGTTGGTATCTTGGTATTCGTCCACCAAGATGTGCCGAAAGTGCTGGTGCCAGTAGGCCAAGACCTGCTCATTTTGACGAAAAAGCTGCACCGGGATCCAAATTAAGTTGTCGAAATCGAGGGCATTGTTGGCCGCCAGTTGATCTTCGTAGAGCTCGTAAACCTGAGCGAGGATGCGGCCTCGGAAGTTGGGCTGGTGGCGCTCTAAATCGCGAGGAGTCCAACCCTGGTTTTTGGCATTGCTAATGGCGTAGCGCACCGATCTTGGATCGAACTTGCGCTCATCTAAGTTGAGTTGCTTAGTTACAATCTCTTTAACCAGGGATTGGGCGTCCGATTCATCGAAAATCGAGAAGTTACGAGTCCACTTGCGTCCCTTGGGATCCTGGTATTTTTCAATCTCCAGGCGCAGGATCTGGGCAAATAGGCTGTGGAACGTACCAATCCAAAGGGGTTTAATCCAGCGGCGGTAAACCGCCGATTTCAGCCGCGTCGCCTGGGCCGGCTCCAGTTGCTCCAAGGGGATCCCAAACTGCTCCTGGGCCTCCTGCTGGGCAAAGAGCTGCTCGATGCGCTCTTTCATTTCGCGGGCGGCCTTGTTGGTGAAGGTCACGGCCAAAATCTCCCCCGGATCCACCCGATGGTGGCGGATGAGGTGGGCGATGCGATAGGCGAGGGTGCGCGTCTTGCCGGAACCTGCCCCCGCCACCACCAGCAAAGGGCCGCAAAAGTGTTGCACCGCTTGGCGTTGAGAAGGATTGAGGCCATCCAACAAGGAGCCAGAAGTCATATCTGCCGCCAACGAGAAACTGCTTTCCATTATGGGCGCAGGCTGGCTGGCAACCCAACAGGCTTGGGAAGCCCAAAAGGTACTCTAGAGCGCCAAAGCTAAAGATGAAGATTGGTTAAGATTTGGCCAGCTCACCCCAGAACTTGCTGCTATGAAACGAGTTTTGCTTAGTTGCGGGGCCCCACCTAATTGCTGCCCGCTTGGCTTTCCAAAAAGACTGGTCGCTTTGGGGGTTGCTACCTTTGCTCTCCTCTCCGCGGGCCCGTTGGCTCCAGCTCAAGCCGGCAACTGCCCCAGCAACGGCAACCCCCAAGCCTCTCTTGACCTCAAGCTGGAAAGCGTTTCCGGGGATCGGCTCGACTTAAGTCAGTACGACGGCATTCAGGCCGTGATCTTGACCAACAGCCAAACCCGCTCCCAAGCGGAAGCTCTTTCCAAAAGCTTGGCCCTGGAGTTTGGGCAAAACCCTCGGCTGCGCCAGATCGTGTTGGTCGATGGCAGAGGGCTGTTGCTGGTGCGAAACCTGGTTTTACAGGCCATCCGCGAGAGCGCGCCCACGGATCCGCGCTTGGTTTCTCCGTTTGTCTATGTCTCCGTCGATTTTGAGGGAGCAACCATCCAGAGGCTGCAGGAGGTGGCTGCCGAGGTGCTGCCGGGGATCGATTTTCGCCGCCAGGCCGCCTTGCTGCTTTTGGACAACCAAGGCACCCTCCTGGGCGGGTTCGCCAACCTGGACCAGTCCAACCTCAGCATTCGTCAGTGCATTCGCACGCGCACTTGATTGCCCTGGATCCCGCTTTTCCGTTGCTTCCTCCCCAACCGCTAAACTGGTTCTAGCGAAGTCATGTGCAAACTTGAGAGCAAACCTGTCAGACGGCTTGGTGCCGGGATCCCATGCGTCGCCAGCTCAAGACCTTAAACCAAATCCTCGACTACAAGCTGGCCGATTTGCGGCTGTTTGGCCGCGCGGAGCTGAAGGGTCAGGTGCTGAATGTGTTGCTGGAACGGCTGCCCGGCGATGTGGTGGATACCCTGCAGGTGATGGAGGTGGTGCGCAACGCCGTGGAAGCCTCGCTGCTGCAGGGGTTGCGAAAAGTCAACGTTTACCTCTGGTGCCGCGGGCAAATGGATGAGGCACCGGAGTGGAGCGAAAGCTTCGCCGTAGAGCCATTGGTCTTGGCCCACCCCAAGGAGCCCCGCAGTCTTGCTTCCAGCTACCGACAAGACTATCCCGGCAGGCGCGTGCTGTTTTTCTGCCTAGGCCTTTGCCTGGCCGGCTTCTACCTGGTGGGGGGCTGGGAGCAGACGGGTTGGATCGACTGGATCCCGGTGGGGCTGGCCTTCGCCTTGGGGGTGTTCTTCCCCTGGCTCAAACGCTCCCTCAACCAATGGGTGCACCCCCTGTTTCTCCGCTTTGGTCTGGGGCTGGGGTTGGTCTTGCTGGGCCTGGCGGTGGCGCTGATCTGGCGGCAGGGCTGGAGCCTTGCCCGCGGGATCCTCGCCCTGCTGGCCTTTCTCTTGCTGGGCTTGGGAGCCTGAGATCTCTCACTCGGCCGTGGTGCCGCTGAAAACAGGCAGGGCCGGCCCGGTCATCCATACGTGTTGGGTATCGGGATCCCAGCGAATCTCCAGATTGCCTCCCGGCAGCTCTACCGTGGCTTGGGGCTCGGCCCGCTCTTCCAAAACGGCGGCCACCAGGGCGGCACAGGCGCCTGTCCCACAGGCCAGCGTCGCCCCTGCCCCCCGCTCCCAAACCCGCAGCCGCAGGCGGTTGGGGCCGAGCACCTGCACAAATTCGGTGTTGGTGCGCTCGGGAAAGGCTGGGTGATGCTCAAACAGGGGGCCTACCCTTTCCAAGTCCAGCTCCTCCAGGGATCCCTCTTCTTCCAAGAAGACCACACAATGGGGGTTGCCCATGCTCACCGCCGTCACCGGCCACTCCCGCCCGGCCACCGGGAGCGGTTGCCGAATCACCTTGGCATCCGGTTTGGCCAAAGTGGTGGGGACTTGCCCGGCCAAGAGGCGAGGGATCCCCATGTCCACCGTCACCAGGCCATTTGGCTGCACCCGCGGCACGATCCGCCCCGCCAAGGTGTGGATCGGGTAGGCACCGTCTCGGCCAGGGATCCCCAGATCCTGCAAAAAGCGGGCCAAGCAGCGGATCCCGTTGCCGCACATCTCCGGCTCCGAGCCGTCGCTGTTGAACAGGCGCATGCTGAAGTCGGCCCCCTCCTGCCCCGGCAGCAGAAAGATAACCCCATCTGCCCCCACGCCAAAGCGGCGGTTGCAGAGGGCAACGGCTTCCTCAGGCGTCAGGCAGGGCTGCGGCTGGTGGCGGTTGTCCACCAAGATAAAGTCGTTCCCCAGCCCCTGGTATTTGTGGAAAGAGAGACGGGAGGGCAAACGAACAGGCATGCAGCGGAACCGCAAAACAACCGGCTTCAATCCTCGTGCATCTCGTAGGGATCCTGCAAGTCCTTGGAAGGGGGACCAAAGGCCGTGTAGATGGCAAACGCCGTGATGCAGATGGTAACTGCCGCGATCGCCACAATCAGGGAAAAGGTGGGCTCCATATCTTCGATCCTGAGGGTATTCGACTATAGTATTACACAAGTTTACAATTCATTGCCTGAGACAAAAGGGTTCGGCCAGATTCTGATAGCCTGATTTTAGGGGGCGGCTGTCTTGACGGTGCTGAGCAGCAGCGCTCCGCCGCCCTGATCACTCCCAACTTGATAAATCCATCCTGTCCTGTCTTTGACCTATCGCGAGAACCTATGGCCATTCGTACCAAACTGGGCGATCTGCTGCGTCCCCTCAACTCGGAATACGGCAAAGTGGCCCCTGGCTGGGGCACCACGCCCCTG
Source organism: Synechococcus sp. H55.10 (assembly GCF_047502715.1). Taxonomy (NCBI): domain Bacteria; kingdom Bacillati; phylum Cyanobacteriota; class Cyanophyceae; order Synechococcales; family Synechococcaceae; genus Synechococcus; species Synechococcus sp. H55.10. The sequence continues at coordinate 5,487 of NZ_JANSJJ010000020.1, read as the reverse complement.
ATGGCGGTCTTCATGGCTCTGTTCGCCGTCTTTTTGTTGATCATTCTGCAGATCTACAACAAGTCGCTGCTCTTGGAAGACATCAACGTCTCTTGGGAGAGCCTCAGCTTCTGAGCACCTTTGGCTACCGTTGGCGCTGTTTCTGAAAAAATGCCGGTATCGAGAGGTTTTTGTGTCCCAGCCGGCACCAGTTTTCAGCAGACGGATCCCCAGCTTCTCCTCCTGAGTGCTGCTTCTATCTACAGGCTCCCCTGCCTTTGATGGGGAGCCCCCGGCTATCGACAACGAGGACGGACAGCTTCTAACAGACTCCTGGCCGCTGGGCAGGTGTTTCGATTTGGGTAGACTGGGAAGACCCAGGTATCCCCTGCCTGTAACCAAAAGCCAGGAGATGCTTCATGAGTCCCTTTGCCAATCCTCCTCAAGCATTGACTGCCGGCGAGTTTTTATCTCACTTGGAGGAGATAACAGGAGCCTACAAAGTCAGGACATCGATTATCACTTTTTACAGCAGAATTTGGAGTCAAGCATTCGATCTCAAGTTTTCTAAGGGTCAGTGGATTTTCGGATACAGCCCTTACTGGAGAGCGCTTTTGGAAGCTAAGCTCCAAAACGGCGACTACTATCCCATATCTTGCGTTGTCAGAACCTTCGCCGACGAAAAACACAAGCGCAAGGCCCCAAATGGCAAAACTGTCCTGATCCCAACCAAAGAGCTAAGGATGTTCCTTCTGCCGGCTCCAGGGCAGGTTATTAGGCTAACTCCAGAGGAGTGCTTTGCCTGCCAAAATACAGATGCCCAAACAGGAGAGCCACTCCCCATTGAGCAAGATGTCAAGTTCTTGTAGTAGCGGCAGTGGGAGTTAGGAAACTCTGCTGGGGCTAATCCCACAGGACTAGGGCCATGTAGCTTAACCCCAATCAAGAGCTTGGCTCCAAGCGCAACAGGGATCCGTTGGGGGCATCGGTCAACAAGTAGAGCAAGCCATCCGGCCCCTGGCGCACATCCCGGATGCGACCCACCGCCCCTTGCAGCAGGCGCTCTTCTGCCACAACGCGATCCCCATCTAGTACCAAACGCGCCAAATGCTGTCCCGCCAAAGCCCCCACGAATAAGTTGCCCCGCCATTCAGGGAAGGCATCTCCTGTATAAAAGGCCATGCCGGAAGGGGCAATGGAGGGCGTCCAGTGCAGCAGCGGCGAAGCCAATCCAGGAGCTGCCGCCAGTCCTTGGCCGACCGGTTCGCCGCTGTACTCCCGACCATGGGTAATCAGGGGCCAGCCGTAGTTGACGCCGGGGGCCAAGATGTTGATCTCGTCCCCCCCTTGCGCCCCATGTTCGTGCGTCCAAATGGCTCCTGTCTCGGGGTGGCGGGCCATTCCCTGAATGTTGCGGTTGCCATAGGTAAAAATTTCCGGCAAAGCCCCCGCTTGATTCACAAAAGGATTGTCCGCCGGGATCCCGCCCGTGTCAGTAAGGCGCAACACCTTGCCGGCAGCATCCCCCAGATCCTGGGCCCGATCCCGCTCGCCGCGGTCGCCGGTGCTGATGTAGAGAAACCCTTCTTCGTCAAAGGCCAGGCGGGAGCCGAAGTGCTGTTGGGCAGGCGTCTTGCGCTCCATGTCAAAAATCACTTCCAGATCCTGGAGTCCTCTTTCTCCCAGGCGGGCCCGCGCCACTCGCGTCCCCCCGCCGCCTGGCCCAGGAGCTGCATAGGACAAGTAGATCCAGCCGTTCTCTGCGTAGTTGGGGTGCAAGGCAATATCCAGCAGCCCTCCCTGGCCGCGGGCAAACACCTCTGGCACCCCAGCGATGGGCTGGGGATCCAACCCCTGCTCGGTAACTCGGCGCAGCCGGCCCGGACGTTCGGTCACCAGGATGGTTCCGTCTGGCAGAAAGGCCATCCCCCAAGGATGCTCCAACCCGCTTGCCAACGTCACGACCTGGAAGCGCTGCTCTGTCCTGGCTCTGGGCAGAGCTTGGGCGTGATCCCCCTGTTGCAGAGACATGACCGTTTCCGGTCTGACCGGGTAGGCCCCAACAGGGGCGGACAACCCCCCCAAAAGCAACAGCGAGGAGAGAAGTTTTATCGCCGGAATCCTCAGAGCCATTGCCACCTCGTTTTCGCGATGGATTTTGAGGTTTGAGCTAGCCAATCGTTGCTGCTGCTCTTCTAAAAAGATGTACCGATGGGAGCAGAGTTGGCTGCGCACAAGAGTGGGGAGCTGCCTGCTCCCTTGCGGCCTTGGGTTAGCCTTGAGGGCAGCATCTGCCCCCAAACCATGCTGGAAGCTAGCGAGATCTTCGGCCAGCCCCAGAGGCAAACCTGTGGATCCCTGCAGGAACTTCAGGCCCATCCCAGGGGGATCCGTCTCCTCTGTACTCAGGGCTGCTGGTCTGTGCAGGTGCTCACCCCTCGTCTGCTGCGGCTGCGCTTTAGCCCCAGCGGCGAGTTTTTGCCCCGTCGTTCTTGGGATGTGGCTCTGGCGGATGCAGAGTGGCCGCCGGCTCCTTTTGAGCTGCAGGAAAGCCCCACCCAAGCTCACCTCAGCACTTCTCTGGTGCAACTGCAGATCGACCGGGATCCCCTCTGCTTCAGCTTTCGGGATCCCCAGGGCCAGGTCTTTTGTGCCGATATCTCTGGGGGCCTCAGTTGGGGATCCGAGAGCATCCGCCTGGTTAAATCCCTCCACCCCGCCGAGCACATCTACGGCCTGGGAGAACGGGCTGGGCTGCTTAACAAACGGGGCCGGCGCTACAGCCACTGGACCCGCGACTGCTGGGGCTACGACGCCCACAGTGACAACCTCTATCTGGCCATTCCCTTTGCCTTGCTCCTCCGCCCTGGCCTCTGCTACGGCCTCTTCCTGCACTGCACCCACTGGAGCCAGTTCGACCTGGGCCAGGCGGAGCCTGAACAGTGGGCCATCGAAGTGCGCGCCCCCGAGCTGGACTACTACCTCATCTACGGCCCTACCCCCGCCTTGGTGCTCCAGACCTACACCCAACTCACCGGGCGAACCCCCCTGCCTCCGCTCTGGGCCCTCGGCTACCAGCAGTGCCGCTGGAGCTACGCCAGCGCTGCTCAAGTACAGAACATTGCCGAGCAATTTCGCCAGCGCCAGATCCCCTGCGACGTCATCTACCTGGATATCGACTACATGCGCGGCTACCGCGTTTTCACCTGGGATCCCCGCCGCTTTCCCGATCCCGCCCGCCTCACGGCCCGGCTGCATGAAGCCGGCTTTCGAGTGGTGGCCATTGTGGATCCCGGCGTCAAGTTCGATCCCGAAGCCGACTACGCCGTTTTTGACGAGGGCCTGGCCCAAGACTTCTTCATTCGCCGCGCCGACGGCCACCTCTTCCACGGCTATGTTTGGCCGGGCAAAGTTCTCTTCCCCGATTTCTCGCGCCCCGCAGTGCGGCAGTGGTGGGGATCCTGGCAGCGGGTTCTCACTCAAGCCGGTGTGGATGGCATCTGGAACGACATGAATGAGCCGGCCCTCAACGACCGCCCCTTTGGAGATGGGGGCCAAATTGTGGACATCCCCCCCGACGCCCCCCAAGGATCCCCCGAAGAGCGCACCACCCACGCCGAGGTGCACAACCTCTATGGCCTCCTGATGGCCCGCGCCTCCCGCGAGGGTCTAGAACAGCTCTGCCCCAACCAGCGCCCCTTTGTCCTCACCCGCTCCGGCTTTGCCGGGATCCAGCGCTGGGCTGCCGTCTGGACAGGAGACAACCAATCCTCCTGGGAACATCTGGAGATGTCCCTACCCATGCTCCTCAACCTGGGCCTGTCGGGAGTTAGCTTTGTCGGCGCCGACATCGGCGGCTTCGGGGGCAACGCCACTCCCGAGCTGTTTGCCCGCTGGATGCAAATGGGGCTCCTCTATCCCCTCATGCGCGGCCACAGTGCTCAGGGAACTCGCCCCCACGAACCCTGGAGCTTTGGCCCTGAAGTGGAAGCCATTGCTCGACAGGCCATCCAGCTGCGTTATCAACTGTTGCCCTACCTCTACAGCCTCTTCTGGGAGTCCAGCCAAACCGGCTCCCCCATCCTGCGCCCCCTGTTCTACGAATTCCCTGACGATCCCCAGACCTACGAGATCTCAGACCAAGCCATGCTGGGATCCGCCCTCCTAGCTGCCCCCGTCGTCCGTCCGGGGATCCGCTGCCGCGCTGTCTATCTCCCGGCGGGCACCTGGTTTGACTGGTGGACAGGCCAGGCCCACAGCGGCCCTGGCTATGTGCTGGCCCCCGCCCCCCTTGACCAACTGCCTCTCTTTGTGCGCAGCGGCTCTATCCTGCCCTTAGCTCCTCCCTGCCAGTCCACTGCCCACCTGCGCCGTGACCAACTGCGCCTTAAACTCTACCCCGGTGACAGCAGCTTCACCCTCTACGAAGACGACGGCCAAACCCTCGCCTACTCAAGCGGCCACTGGGCCACCACCACCTTCCGCCTGCACCAGCAAGCCAACCAGCTCATCCTGGAGATCAAGCCCCGCCACGGTGGCTGGATCCCACCCAAACGCACCTGGATCCTTGAGCCCCTTGGCCACGCCCCCCTCCTCTTGCCCGACAGCGGCCAGGCCCAGCAGATCTGTCTGTCCAGCCCAGAAAGAGCCCGCCCCTAGTCAACTGCCCTCACCGCCTCCAGCAGCTCGCGGTTGTCCCGCTTGAAGATGGGCAGCCACTCCACATGCTGGTAGCGCAGGATCCCTTGGCTATCCACCACAAAATAGGCCCGCCGTATCCCCAGCAGACTATCCACCCCGTATTGCTGGCTCACCCTCCTGTCCACATCGCTCAGCAAAGGAAACTCCAGCTTGAGCTGCTCGGCAAAGGCTTCGTGCTTGGAGACAGGATCACTGCTAATCCCCAAGATCTCGCACCCTGCTGCCCGAAAAGATCCCCAATCCTCCCGAAAACAGCGCATCTCGCTCGTACACACCGGCGAGAAGTCCGCCGGGTAAAAAGCCAGCAACACCTTGCTCTTGCCCCGATAGGCCCCCAGCGAAATCGTCGCCCCCTTCGGGATCCCTTTCCCCACTGCAGGCAGGCTGAAGTCAGGAGCTGCGGTCCCAATCACAATACCCATAGAGCCATCCGACCTCAAGATCCCCTCACCAGTCTAACGGCGAATCCGGATCCCTTCTCCGCCGAAAAAACTTTGAGTTATCTCTTGACGGGATGAGTTTATGGGGGTTAGGGTAGTAAAGCGCTGATGAGGCCACCCAGCCCCGGCGCCCCAGAACCTTGACAAGCTGTTTGGTCAACCATCGCCAAGCAAACGGCAAAGCAACTGCTTTGCTTGCATTCAACCCTGTCAGATTTTAATTTGTGAAGTCGCCTGGTTTCTTGAGAGAGGGACTTAGGCGAGCAAGCCACCGAGACAAGCTCTTGCGCTAAGACGGAGAGTTTGATCCTGGCTCAGGATGAACGCTGGCGGTATGCTTAACACATGCAAGTCGGACGGACACCTT
>NZ_JANSJJ010000019.1:0-59383 GCF_047502715.1 Synechococcus sp. H55.10 | reverse complement strand
AGGGGGACAGGAGCGCGAATTCTATACCTGCCTGTGTATGCGCCGGAATTGAATCCTATTGAGATGATGTGGTCGGTGTTGAAGCACTTTATTCGACAGTTTTCCAGAGTTGGGAAGTATAGCATGGAGCAGATAGTGCAGACTTCTTTACTCCTGATCAATCCATCCTGCTTCCGAAGTTGGTTTGCTAAGTGTTGCTACTGTACCCCTTGATTACTTAACAGGCTGTAGAGAGTCAGACTGAGGGATATAACTCCACCACTTAACTCAGCTACAGGATATCTCTATTGCAACTACTTTCAATAAATTAGGGGCATGGTAGGGGTTTTCTTTGATAAAGAGTTGCATCAAGCTGGGAAGGTCTGGTAAAGTGCTTACCCAAATGGCAATTGCTAAAGATTTGCAGTTAAGCCTTCTCAGGAGAACGGGTCGCGGAGTGGCAAGCATGACATGGCAACAGGTGCAGGCGGGCGTGTGGTGTCGGCAGTTGGGGCAACTGGCGCCCCAGTGGTGGCTGGGGTGGAGCCCTGAGCAGGGCTTCCAGCTCTACCGCCAAGAGTCCCTGCCTTCTCTCTCTGCTTTGCGGATGCGCTACCAGGAGCAGGATGGCTGGCTGGATGTGTTTTTGGGAGAAGCCGAGCAACATCCCCAGCGGCGGCGCAGTCTCCTCGATGCAACGGCGCGGGTGGCTTTGCACTACTTGCCGGAAGATCTGGCTCAGATTCGGTCCCTGAAGTGTCCTCACGAGCGCATTCCTCTGGAGCTTTGGCAACGGCTAACCCAGCAACGGAGTTGAGGACTACCCAATGCTATTTTGCTCTCCGCTTGGCCAGGCTTAAGCTGGGAAGGGAAGCGTAGCGGCTGAAGCCATGACCGTTTCTGAGCGCCAACCCAAGCAACCCTTTGAGCAGCAAGCCAGTGGACTGACTTCTCGCCGCCTTTTGAAGGGATCCATCATCGGCGCCGGGCAGGTGGGCATGGCCTGTGCCTACTCGATGGTGATCCAGAACACCCTCGATGAGCTGGTTCTTCACGACATCGACCGCGCCAAGCTGGAAGGGGAAGTGATGGATCTGGTGCACGGGATCCCTTTTGTGGAGCCGACGCGGATCTGGGCGGGAGAGCTGGCCGATTGCGCCGGCTCAGACGTCGTGATTGTGACGGCGGGAGCCAAGCAGCGGCCTGGCGAAACCCGTTTGGATCTGGTTCACCGCAACGTTGAGATTTTCAAAAGCTTGATCCCGGCCTTGATGGAGCATTGCCCCAGCGCCATTTTCCTGGTGGTGAGCAACCCCGTCGATATCATGACCTATGTTTCCCTGAAGTTATCGGGGCTGCCGGCGGGGCAGGTGTTGGGGTCGGGCACGGTGTTGGATACGGCCCGCTTTCGCTATCTTTTGGCCCAGCGGCTGGGGGTGGATCCGCGGAGCCTGCACGCCTACATCATCGGCGAACATGGGGATAGCGAGGTGGCCGTCTGGAGCAAGGTGAACATTGCCGGCACGCCGATTGGCGAGCTCTCGCCGGAGTGGGATCCCGCCCATTTGGGCGACATCTTCGAGCAGGTGCGCAATGCCGCCTATGAGATCATCCGCCGCAAAGGGGCCACCAGCTATGCCATTGGTCTGGGGGTGACGCAAATTGTCCAGGCCCTGGTACGGGATCAGCGGCGCGTTTTAACCGTGAGCAGCCTCACCCAGGGGGAGTATGGTCTGCCGGAGGTCTGCCTCAGTTTGCCGAGAGTGGTCGGTCGGCAGGGGGTGGAGCGCACGCTGGCCATGTCCCTCACCGAGAGCGAGCAACAGCAACTGCACCGCTCGGCCCAGATCCTGCGGCAAGTCATCGACAGCATCCGGTGGTAGCCTAGAGCTCCTCTACCTTTCCATCCCAACTGGGGGATCTTTTGGGATCCCTTGGGGGGAGGGCTGAAGCTAGCGGCAGGAGGTGGTCTATGGAAACAGACGTGCAACGGGCACAGCAGGTAACCCAACCTGAGAAGGACTCCCCCGCTTGGGCAGGGATCCCGCTGCAGAAAGGTCTTGGCCAGCGGCTGCGGCAACACGTCAACCCCCTACAGGCGCAATACCAACAGCCCACCCCCCCGCCCCACTGGGAACGGGTGTACCGGCGGCTGGGGCAACCCTTTCATTTGGATATCGGCAGCGGGAGCGGACGCTTTTTGCTGCGCATCGCCCAGGAGCAGCCCGACTGGAACTTTTTGGGCGTGGAGATTCGACAGCCGCTGGTGGAGCGGGCCAATGCTTGGCGGGACGAGCTGGGGCTGGATAACGTCCATTTCCTCTTTGCCAACATCAACGTCTCGCTGCGGCATCTATTTGCCCCGGGGGATCTCAGCCGAGTCACCATCCAATTTCCGGATCCCTGGTTTAAAAAGCGCCATCACAAACGGCGGATCGTCCAACCGCAACTGGTGGCGGATCTGGCCCTGCTGCTGCAACCGGGCAGCCCCGTCTTCCTGCAGTCGGACGTGCGGGAAGTGGCCGAGGAAATGGCAGCTCGATTTTTAGACCATCCGCAGTTTTGGGATCCCTGCCAGGGGCCCATCGATGACAACCCCTTCGGTATTCCTACCGAGCGGGAGTGGCAGTGTCTGCAGTTGGGGCTGCCCATCTACCGTTATTGGCTAGAGCGCCGCTGACCCCTTCATCCTGCCGAAGCCAATAGAAGCTAGGATATAACCCGCTGGAGTTGCCTCTGTTGCTGTCATGTCTCCCTCTGACGCCACGGCCTCGGTCGATCCCCATTGGCTTTCTGTTCGCCGTGGGATCCTCAACCTGCTGAGCCTATTGGCCCTTTTGATTGTCGGGCTTTCGCTTTCCAGCAGTTGGTTTCAGCCGCCGCCCCAAACGCGGTTGGATCTGTTGCAAACCCATCTCGCCCTGCAGGCTGCCCGCACCCTCGACGATCCCCGCTATCAGGATCTGGCGCGGGCTTTGCTGGGGCAGAACGTTTTCGAGCTGGCCCACAATCGCTACCGGCAGGTGGCCGACAACTACGCCGAACGCCTGCAGCGCCTCAAACGGATGGCACGGCTGGAAAGGGCGACTCCCTCGGAGGCGGGCAGATCCGAATTGGCCAGCCTCTCGGATGCGGTGGGGCCAGCCTCAACTCCAGAAGAAGTGGATCCCGTTCTGCTGGCTTCTGTCCAGGAGCTGCAGGCGGAGCTGGACGCCCTGCGGCTGCGCCTGGGCCTGCTCTCCGCCTACCAGGAGGATCTGGAGGCAGCCCAGCAGCAGTGGCAGCAGGTGATCGATCCAGAACGTCCCTTGGAGCTGGAATCCCGCCAAAAAGGGGTGGCGCGGCTCTTGCAAGGGCTGTGGGGAACGCCACGGCGCATCTTGCCGGAGGCCGAGGTGCAGATCCGCAACCACCTGGACGGCTGGTTTGAGGCAGTGGCCCTGCAGCAGCTCTACCGGCTGCAACAGCGCAGCGACAGCCTCAATGCCCTCAACCAGGAGCAGGAAAAATTGGCCTTGGCAGCTCTGTTCCGGCTGGCAGTGGTGGGCGGGATCCCCGTGCTGGGGGCGCTGCTGGGGCTAATCCTCCTGTTGGGTTGGCTGGGCTGGAGCTTCTGGCGCCAACGTCCGCTCCTCGGCCCGCCGTGGGAGGTGCCTTGGCCGGGGATCGGAGCGCAGGCGGTGCTGACCGGTTGGTTTTTGGGGTTCATTCTCCTCAATACCTTGGTGCCTCGCCTTTACATGGTTCTGCTCGGCTTGGGGGCACAACAGCTCAGCCCTTGGCATCAGGCGGTGACCCTGTTTCTCACCTACAACGCCGGCGCTCTGCTGGGGGCGGCGCTGTTGTACCGGCTTCTTCGGATCTATCCCGGTTGGCAGAAGGCGTTGCAGGTGCGGCTGTGGGGCCCTTGGCCGCTCTGGGGCCTATGCGGCTACTGGGTGGCCCTGCCTTTGGTGGTGCTGGCAGCGGCGTTGTCGCAGTTGCTGCTGCCCCAAGCAGGGGGTGGGAACCCCATCTTGCCCCTGCTGCTGGACAGCCACGGCTGGGGGGCGCGCTTGCTGTTTTTGGCCGTGGTGTCTGTCTGTGCCCCCGTTTTTGAGGAGGTGCTGTTCCGGGGCTTTTGGCTGCCTACGCTGAGCCGCTACTTGCCGATGGGGGCTGCCATCTTGCTCAGCGCCTTCACCTTTGCCCTTGCCCACCTCAACCTTTCCGATCTGCTGCCGCTGACCATGCTGGGGGTGGTGCTGGGGGTGGTGTACAGCCACAGCCGCAACCTGCTGGCCCCCATCCTGCTGCACAGCCTCTGGAATACGGGATCCCTGGTCACGCTGCTGGTGCTGGGGGGCGCTTCCTGAGCGGAGTTTGGCCTACTTTTTCTTGCCAAAGAGGCGGCTCCAGAAGCCGCCGTTGTCTTCTTTGCGCGGCGGTGGCACGATTTTCTGGGCTTGGGACGTCTGGCGGCTGGCGGCAGGGACGGGAACCGGCTGCTGGGTGGTGACCTGCTGCAACCAGCGGCGCACCTCCGCCATCAACTCGGCGTTGCCCGGCTCAAGGCGGCTGGCCTGCAGGAAGTCGGCCTTGGCCATGCCGGCGTTGCCCTGCTTGAGGTGGGCGATACCCCGGTGCAGATAGTAGCGGGCCACGTTGGGCTGGGCGCTGATGGCGAAGTTCAGATACTGCACCGCATCCCGGTATTGCTTGCGCTCGATCATGTCCAGCGCCTGCAGGAAGCGAGTCTCAGCGGGGCTGAGTTGCGGAGTTGGGGGCGGGGTGGGCGGGGCAGTAGGAGACGGAACGGGGGAGCTGGCCGGGATCCCACCCAAGGTGGTGCGGCTGGGGGAAGGGGTTGGGATCCCAGTCAGGGTGGTGGTTCTGGCGGCAGGGGCGGGGATCCCTTTGTAGCCGGCTTTGAGCAGCAGGTAGGCCAGGTTCAGCTCGCTCAGTTGCTCGGTTTTCTCCAGCAGCGTGGTCATAGAGCTGTATTGCTCTTTGGCCAGCTTCTCCACCCGCCGGACGTATTCTTCCTGCCAATCAGAGCGCTCGGCCAGGTCTTTGACGGCTTCTCCAGTGGGCCATAGATCGGGGGGCGGCGACTCCAGCAGGCGTTGAACGCGCAGCTTGAGCACAGTCTCGTATTCTGACCGTTCCCGCTCCTTGGTCAGCACTTCGTTGGCCGGGCTGACCAGCTTGGCAAAGAGGACGTTGGCCCGCTCTGCCCCTTCCGGATCCCCGACAAACCGATCCGGGTGCAGGGCCTTGGCCGCCTGCAGGTAGCCGCGCCGGATCCCTTTGGAGTCGGCGGTGAGGGGTACGCCCAAGATGGCGAAATGGTCCGTCTCGTAGCGGGCTAGTCCTCGGCTGAGGCGGGGGACATCAGAGTTGGATCCCATAGTTGCCACTTCTCCAAGATGCGTTGCAAAGTTCCGTTCTCGGTCAGGATTGCGATTGCCCCATCCACGGCTTCCTTCAGGGAAGGATGCTGCGAGGATACCACGCCCACCAGAGGAATCGGGAACAGAGGCGGCCCCGCCAGGCGCAGCCGGGATCCCGCCTGGCGCAGGCTCAGGGCGGCAACGGGCTGATCGACGAGTACGGCATCCAACTGGCCGGCCTGGAGCTGAGCAAACAGGCGCTCCGGGTTGCTGGTGGCAAAAAGACGAATGGCGTTGCCCCGCCTCTCGTTGTACGCCTCCAACAGAGCTGCTCCCGTACTGTTCACTACAATGCCCACTTTGCGGCCAAATAATTGCGACAGCGCCTCAATGGGAGTTTCCCCTGGCCCCGGATCCCGTACCACCAAGCGCTGCGGGCTGAGGTAGTAGGGCCGGGTGGCGAGAAATTGCTGCGGATCCAAGCCCAAAGCTTCCCGCGCCCCCCAGATGAGATCCACCTCATCTGCCTGCAAAGCCGCCAACTGCTGACTCCAAGCCACGTAGACGGGCTCCACCTGCACCTGCAGCGTCTGGGCAAGCGCCTCGAGGATATCCCACTCGAAGCCGGCGTAGGTTTGCCGCTCTAGGTCGGTGTAGAGGTAAGCCGGGCCCAGGCTGGGATCCAGGCCAACCCGGATGCGCCCCCGCGCCTGAATTTCGGCCCAACGGGAATCGGGGGGCTGGGCTCGCTCGCCGGCAGGAGCGGGCAGGGCTGGTTTTTGGGCAGGCTGAGGGTAGGCCGGGATCCCCAAGAGAAGCGCCAGGCCAAATCCTGCCGCCCAACAACAACGCCGGAGTGTTTTCCCGGCCAAGCTATCTCTCTGACCTTGGGGAGGAGCCATAAGGGCCTGTGCGTAAAGCTTACCCAATTTTTGCCTGAACTTTACCTCATCTTTATCTTTGGCCGTTTCGCTCTCGAGGCCGCCGCATGGGGAAGGAGACCGGCAGGGGGCTGACCTGGGCCAGTTCTTCCTGAAGAGCAGCGTGTAACCAGCCGTTGCTGGCCAGCAGGCGGCCACTGTACACATCCACCGGGCTGCCATCGTAGGCAGTGACCTTGCCGCCGGCCTCTCGCACCAAGACAATCCCGGCGGCAATGTCCCAGGGGGAGAGACCTCGCTCCCAATAGCCGTCCAACTGGCCGGTGGCCACGTAGGCCAAGTCCAGGGCAGCCGATCCGCCCCGGCGCACTCCCTGGGTGAGGTGGGTGAAGTGGCAGAACTCAGCGTAGTTGTTGTCCGGGGTTTCGCGCCGGTCATAGGCAAAGCCGGTTACCAAGAGGCTGCGGGAGAGTTCGGTAGTAGAGGAGACGCGGATGGGCTGGCGGTTGCGGGTGGCTCCCATCCCCTGCACGGCGCGAAAGAGATCCCCGCGAAAGATGTCGCAGACCACTCCTAGCACCGGCTCCCGCCCCTCCAGCAGACCAATAGAGACGGCGGCAAAGGGATAGCCGTGGGCAAAGTTGGTGGTGCCATCAAGGGGATCGATCATCCAGGCATAGGTGCCCTGCGGGGATCCCTGCTGGCCGGATTCTTCCGTCAAGATCCCGTCTTCGGGGAAGTGCCGCCTCAAGATTTTTATGATCAGCTCCTCGGAAGCGCGATCCGCTGTCGTCACCAGGTCGCCCGGGCGTTTCTCCTCAATGGCAAGGTTGCCCCCCACGTAACTGCGCAGCAAAGCCCCTGCCTCCAGAGCCGCCTCTGTGGCCACATCCAACCGACGCAACAGGGCCTCCGTCACACCCACACCTCAAGGCTACAAACCTGCTACCCAGAATAGCCCGCCCGCGGCCAAGGCTGTGGCTCCCAAGGGATCCGTTAAAACACGAGTAGCTTTGACTTGAACCCAAACCTAATTTTCTTTGGGAAACGGAGTATCTCCAAAGCCGCCTGTGGCGTATAGTAGGGTACATCAAGGCTTGTGGGTTTTCCGACAGCCTGCCGAGGCCGAGTTTTTTGGAAGTGGTACAAAGGGTAGGGTTTTGAGGAACTCTAAGGTTTAAGGGCTTAGACTTGAAGAGCTAGGCTGCCGGGCATGCGGTTGAGCGTCGAGGAGGAAACGCTGTTGCCACAGAGCTACGACGACTTTTTGACCTCCATCACAGAGGTGGGCGGGGGGAGTTCTCTTTCCAGCCAAGGCTTTGACCTGCCGCTGGATCTGTTCGACCAAGTCCCTGAGCAGCCGTTGTCTCACCCGGAGTTTACCCTGTCCGTTTGCCATCCTGTGCGGCCCTGCAGCTACATCCTGCGGGAGAACATCTACACGGTTGGCCGGGATCCCTCCAACGCCATTCAGATCGTCAACCGGTTTGTCTCGCGTCGCCATGCTTACCTGGTGCGGGTGTCCACCCAGTCCAGCCGGACAGGGTTTACCTACTGCCTGATCGACGGCAACCGCAAGGGGCAGGCCAGTACCAATGGGGTGTTTGTCAACGGCATGCGGGTGGCTACCCACTACTTGAAGAGTGGGGATGTCATCTACTTTGGGCCGGAGATCCGTGCCTATTTCTTCGAGGTGGCTCGCATTCTCTCTCTGAACCCCTTTGACGCTGGCTCCAGCCTTGGCGAAGAGCTGCCGCTTCCCCACGATACAGGAGGCCAGCGCAACCGTTGACAGACCTGAGCCTGCATCGCTACATTGGTTAAGCTGGTTAAGCAATGTGAATTGGGGCATCGCCAAGCGGTAAGGCAGCGGGTTTTGGTCCCGCCATTCGGTGGTTCGAATCCATCTGCCCCAGCTCAAAGTCTGGCAAGTGCAGAGGCGCAGGTTGCTGGGATCTGTTGTAGGCCCGCAGCCGCGAATCTACACTGCAAGCGTTTTGATCGGGGGAACTGGGGAGTCGCTTTTGCCGACGGATGCCCTGTCTGGGCGCGACGGTCGGTGGAGAGAATGGCGACAGCTTGCAACCAAGGGTGAGGGATCCGGGGTGAGCCGTTCAGGTCGAGCCTTGATGGTGGTGGGAACTTCTTCCCATGTGGGCAAAACCCTTTTGGTAACGGCCCTCTGTCGCCTTCTCAAGAAAGCAGGAAAAAGGGTTGCCCCTTTCAAAGCTCAGAATATGTCCCTCAACGCCTATGTCACCGCCGAGGGCAAAGAGATCGCCTACGCGCAGGCTCTGCAAGCCTGGGCCGCCGGGATCCCGCCTGCGGTGGAGATGAACCCGATCCTGTTGAAGCCCCAGGGCAACCTGACTTCCCAGATCGTCTTGAATGGAGTGGCGGTGGGCACCTGCCGCGCCGGCGAGTATTACGAACGCTGGTTTGCGCCGGCCTGGCAAGCGGTCAAAGAAGCCCTGGCCCGCTTACAACAGCAGTACGACTGGATCGTTTGCGAGGGGGCAGGCAGCCCGGCGGAGGTGAATCTCAAGCATCGGGATTTGGCAAATATGCGGGTCGCCTTGCATTTGGGATCCCCCACTTGGCTGGTGGCGGACATCGACCGGGGTGGGGCGCTGGCCCATGTGGTGGGCACGCTGCAACTGCTGGAACCGGAAGAACGAGCCCTGATCCGCGGCATTGTTATCAACAAGTTTCGCGGCTCGCGGGAGCTGCTGCAGCCCGGCCTGGATTGGCTGGAGAGCTACACCGGGATCCCGGTGGTTGGGGTTCTGCCCTGGCTGGATTGGGTGCTGCCCCAGGAAGATTCGCTGGGCATCGAGGCCGGCCCCCAACTCTGGGAAAATCGCCGTCCCAGGCGGGAAGACTCCCTGGAAATCGCCGTGGTTCGCCTGCCCCAGGTGGCCAATTTCTCCGATTTCGACCCCTTGCTGGCCGAGCCCAGCGTCCATCTGCGCTGGATTCACCCCGGCCAAAGCCTGGGATCCCCCGATGTCGTCATCCTGCCCGGCAGCAAAACCACCCTCAAGGATCTGTTGGCATTGCAAAAGACCGGCCTGGCCGACCAACTGCGCCACTATTCCGGCCACATCGTCGGCATCTGCGGCGGACTGCAGATGTTGGGGGAAACCCTCGCCGATCCCGATGGCCTAGAGGGAGTTGCCGGCACCTACCCAGGGCTGGGCTTTCTCCCTCTGACCACTGTTTTGCACCCCACCAAAGTTACCCGGCAGGTGCAGACACAAAGCTGCTGGCCCGCTCCTGCTCCCGTCCAGGGGTACGAAATCCACCAGGGATCCACCCAGGCGGATCCCGCTGGCTGCCTGCCGATCTTCGACCAAGAGAACCTGGGCTGGCGGGATCCCACGGGCCGGATTTGGGGCAGCTATCTGCACGGCCTCTTCGACAATCACCGCTGGCGGCGACACTGGCTAAACGAGTTGCGCCGCCAAAAAGGCTGGGATCCCTTGCCGGAGCTGGAAGGCCACTATGCTCAGCAGCGGGAGCAATTGCTGGAGCGGCTGGCGGAGCGGTGGCGGCCCCACCTGGACTTGCGCCTGTTGCTGGAATAGCCCTCACCCCCGGCCCCTCTCCCATCCCTCACCCCCGGCCCCTCTCCCAGAGGGAGAGGGGGGTTAAGGAGTTGCCGCCGGTTGCAGGGCGCGATCCAGGAGTTCCATCGGGTGATAAATGGGGATCCCGGCTTTGCCCTGCAGGTGCTTCTGGATTTGCAGGCGGCAGCCGATGTTGGCGGAGACGATCCCCTGGGCACCGGTGTTGAGGAGGTTGGCCACCTTCTGGGATCCCAGCTCATCTGCTATCTGGGGTTGCAGCAGGTTGTAGACGCCGGAGCTGCCACAGCAGAGGGCGGCATCGACGGGATCCCGCAGCTCCAGCCCCGGAATCTGGCGTAGCAGTTGCCGCGGCTCTTGGCTGAGGCGTTGCCCGTGCAGCATGTGGCAGGCATCTTGGTAGGCCAGCACCAAGGGATCCGGCTGCAGGGGGTACAGGGGAGCAGTCAGCCCCACCTGAGCGAGAAACTCCTGGATATCCTTGACTTTGGCCGCAAACTGGGCCGCTTTCTCGTGGTAGTCGGGATCCTTGGCCAAAAGGTGGCCGTACTCCTTGAGGGTGTGGCCGCAGCCGGAGGCAGTCACCAAAATGGCATCCAGTTCGTAGCCGGCAAAAGCATCCACCATCTGGCGGGCTAGGGTTTCTGCCTGCTGCAGTTGCCCTTGGTGGTGGGGCAAGGCCGCACAACAGCCCTGGGCAGGCGGGATCACCACCTCACAGCCGTTGTGGGTCAAGACGCGAATGCTGGCCTCGTTCACCTGCGGGGTAAACAGGCGCTGCACGCAGCCGAGGATCAGCCCCACGCGAAAGCGGCGCTCGCCCACCGCCGGGATCTGCTCCGGGTAGCGCTTGGGCAGCAGTTGCTCCACCTCCAGAGGGGGCATGAGCGATTCCATGGCCGCCAGTCGCGGGGAGACTTTTTCCAGCCCTTGGCGGATCCAGGCGCCGATCCCCATCTTCTGATAGAGCCAAAGCGGCCAAAGCAGAGGCCGCAGCCGCTCCGGGTAGGGGAAGAGGAAGAAGATAAATTGGCGGTACAGGCGATCCCAAAGACCGCGTGGGTAGTTGCGCTCGATTTGCGGGCGGGTGGCGGCAATCAGCCGGTCGTAGCGCACTCCTGAGGGGCAGGCGGTAACACAGGCCAAACAGCCCAGGCAGGTATCGAAATGGGAAACCGTGGCCACCGAAAGGGAAATCTGCCCCTGATTGAGGGCGTCCATCTGATAGATGCGCCCCCGCGGCGAGTCTGTCTCCTTGCCGAGGACGCGGTAGCTGGGGCAGGTGGTCAGACAAAACCCGCAGTGCACACAGGCATCGATTAGCTTGGGATCCGGCGGATCCAGGCTGTCAAAACTTGGCCCTTTGGATAAGCTCATTGGCCTCGACCTGTTCTCAACACTTCATCAACCCCGCAAGGAGAGGATTGGCCGTTCGGGGATCCCGCCGTCTCCTTTTGCTTCCGGGTTTTTTTGCATCTTAATCTGGGAACAGAGCGGCTGAGACTTCTATCCAGATCCAAACGCTCTTTGCATCCGTACTACCCTAGAGAAGGGACTTACCCGACCGATTTCTCCTCGTCGATCACTTCCAATGCAAGTGCAAGACCTCCTCACCCAAGCTCTTGTGGGCGCAGCTCTCTCCAGTTTGAGACTATCTGGAGCGGCTTTGGCCCAGCCCAACCTGCGGGAGCTGCCCCCCGATCTGGCCGAACAGCTCACCACGGAGCAGATCTTGCAGGCCTGCGCCGCCAACCAAGCAGACACCCTGCCCAGCCCCTTCCCAGACGTGGTGCCGACCGATTGGGCCTACAAGGCGGTGCTCACCCTCTACTACTGTGGGGCCTACCGGGGGGCCATTCCCCCGGAGACCTTCCGGCGCCACCTGGAGCAACAACGGGGATCCCAAACTTAGCTCCCTGTCGGATACATCTCCTGGATGAGGTGGGCATAGCGCTCGGCTACCGGGTTGCGCTTGATCTTCAGCGTCTGGGTCAGGAGGCCATTTTCCACGCTCAGGGGCTCTGGCAAAAAGCGAAAGTCGGCAATTTGCTCGTGGGGCCGGTAGCCGGGACGTTCCTGGATGCGGGTTTGCACCTCCCGCAAGATCAACGCGCGCACCTGCGGGTGGGCCAGCAGCTCGGCCTCAGCAGCCGGGATCCCTTGCCCGGCGGCCCAAGCCTTGAGGGCGTCCAGGTTGGGGTAGATGAGGGCGGCCAGTTTCTTTTGGTCCTGGCCGACAATTACCATTTGGCTGATGTAAGGGGATTGCAGGCAGGCATCTTCCAGCGGCTGGGGCTCGACGTTCTCTCCGTTAAGCAGCACGATCACGTCCTTGGCCCTGCCGGTGATCACCAGTTGCCCGTCGGGGGTGAGCCAGCCCAGATCCCCTGTTTCAAACCAGCCGTCGGGGCTGAGCACCTGGGCGGTCGCCTCTGGATTGTTGTAGTAACCCATCATCACCTGTGGCCCCCGCGCCAGGATCAGCCCCTTCGCACGGGGGGGCAGCGGCTGCCGGGTTTCCGGATCCACAATGCGAAACTCCGTGCCTGGCAAGGGGGGGCCAGCCGTGCCGCGCACATTGTTGTCGGGACGGCGCGCGCACAGCACTGGCGAGGTTTCGGTAAGGCCGTAGCCGTTGAGGATGGAAATGCCCACCACCTCGTAAAACAGGTCCAGATAGGCGGGCAGGGATCCGCCGCCGCTGATGGCCTGTTGAAAATTGGGGCCTAAAGCCTGCCGCACCTTGCGGTAGATGAGCGCATCGGCCAGGCGGTGCACAGGCCAGAGTAGCCCCTGTTGCAGGCGGGCCCCCACTCGCACCCAAGGGCTGACGCCGTAGTGCAAAATCGACTGGTTGCCGGCTATCCGCCCGGCGAGCACGTAGCCTTCGCTGGCCGCCATCAAGGTGTGGATCAGCCGCTGCATGAGGGGGCTTTTTTCCTTTAATTGTCTCTGGATCCCTTCGTAAACCGTCTCCCAGATGCGGGGCACTGCCACCAGATAGTGGGGCTGCTCCTGTTGCAAATCCTGCTTGATAAAGCGAGGGTTGGTATAGACCAGCGTACAGGCCTGGCTGAGGAGAAAATACTCGCAGGCCCGCTCATAAGAATGCCAAGTGGGCAGAATGGTCAGCACCTTATCCCCTGGCCGGGGCTGTACAACCACACTCAAGTTCTCCACCTGGTGCATCAGGTTGCCGTGGCTGAGCATCACCCCCTTGGGGCGACCAGAGGTGCCAGAGGTGTAGATGATGGTGGCCAACTGGGATCGCTCCAGCCGCGGCGGCTCGTAGCGGCCTTCCCGCCCTTTCTGCAGCCACTGAGAAAAGTTCAATACCCCCGGCTCTTCTTCATCGGACAGCAGCAGCAGCCGCTCCAGGCCCAGCTCCTGCACAACCGGCTGCACCCGCCTCAGGGTCTTCACATCCTGGGCAATCAAAGCCGTGCTGCCGGAGTGGCGCAAAATGTAGCCCAGCTCAGCCGGATCCGCCACGGCGCTGCGGGGCACATTGACCGCTCCCGTAAACAGCGTGGCCAGATCCGCCATCAGCCAGCGGGGGGAATTATCGGCAAAAATGGCCACCCGATCCCCGGGGCGAATGCCCAAAGCTTGCAAACCGGCAGCCAAGGTCTGAATGCGGCGAAAGAGCTGACCATAAGAAATCTCAAAGACTGGCTGGGCATGGGGATCCCTGAGGGCAGTGTGATCGGCAAACTTTTCGGCCAACACTTGCCAGATGTTGAGCAGCGTCGTGCTAGCGGGGGTAGCAGCAGCGGAGACAGTCGTCATAAATCTGTACCCTAAATCACATTTACAGTCTAGTGAACTTGGGCTTTTTCCCCAGACACCCCCAGGACAGTTCCCAATCTGTCACCAAGTCCAACTCCGTCCCTTTGCGGGGAAAAGGTAGGGATCAACTTTCCCAACCGTCGTGCCCCTTATCAGGGGGGCTGACGGGTTTCCGTCCCCTTGCGGGGAAAAGGTAGGGATCAACGCCGGCTGGTCCAGCTCGTAGCAGGCGCGTAGCGCTTGGGGTTTCCGTCCCCTTGCGGGGAAAAGGTAGGGATCAACAGCCAGCGCAGGGGGTCGGCCGGGTCGAGGGCGCGGCCTTGCGTTTCCGTCCCCTTGCGGGGAAAAGGTAGGGATCAACTTGAGCTTCAAGAAGTTTTTGTCGAGGCTCAAGCGGATGTTTCCGTCCCCTTGCGGGGAAAAGGTAGGGATCAACCGACGAGGTCTACAGCCACCGGCAGGTGCGGGAAGGTTTCCGTCCCCTTGCGGGGAAAAGGTAGGGATCAACCGTACGATCCGCGGCTGGGTGCGGTAGTGGTCTCTTCTCACTGGCCGTTTCCGTCCCCTTGCGGGGAAAAGGTAGGGATCAACCGGGAACGGGGAAGACTGCCTTCTCGGAGTTCCTGGCGTTTCCGTCCCCTTGCGGGGAAAAGGTAGGGATCAACCATGGTTCGTCTCTCCTTGGGCCTCAGCCCTGATTGATTGTTTCCGTCCCCTTGCGGGGAAAAGGTAGGGATCAACGCGATCAGACTTCTGGCCTCTCGGGGCTGGGAAGTCTGGTTGTTTCCGTCCCCTTGCGGGGAAAAGGTAGGGATCAACGCAAGATGGGAATTCCTCTCGCCGGGTCCCCCGACCGCTTCGTTTCCGTCCCCTTGCGGGGAAAAGGTAGGGATCAACGTTAACTGGTTCTGGCGCCCGTTGTCTACTACGCGGGTTTCCGTCCCCTTGCGGGGAAAAGGTAGGGATCAACCCGCTCCCGCTACCTACCGGTGGATTGACGACCCGGCGTTTCCGTCCCCTTGCGGGGAAAAGGTAGGGATCAACGCGAGCTGTGGACAGGATGAAAGCTCTTCGGCTTGCGGGTTTCCGTCCCCTTGCGGGGAAAAGGTAGGGATCAACAAACAATAGGGCTGGGTTTTCTCTTTGCATGAACACCGTTTCCGTCCCCTTGCGGGGAAAAGGTAGGGATCAACGCTAGGCCCACCCAAGATGAGCATTTTAGTATTGGCTTGTTTCCGTCCCCTTGCGGGGAAAAGGTAGGGATCAACGCTCCCGACGGAAGGGAGTTGCCCTACCCGCCACCAGAACCGTTTCCGTCCCCTTGCGGGGAAAAGGTAGGGATCAACCTTCCAGGCCGGCAATTAAACGGTTGTCCACAAACAGGTTTCCGTCCCCTTGCGGGGAAAAGGTAGGGATCAACTGTTCCTTTCTCCGACCGGGCCGACCCCGCCCGGTTTGAGGAGGTTTCCGTCCCCTTGCGGGGAAAAGGTAGGGATCAACAAGGCCCAGGGCCTCTCCCTTGGGGCGATCTACACTCCTGGGGAGTTTCCGTCCCCTTGCGGGGAAAAGGTAGGGATCAACATCTCGCCGATCAGCTCATGCCGAAAGGGGCGCCGACGTTTCCGTCCCCTTGCGGGGAAAAGGTAGGGATCAACGATCGTGACCATTCACCCGTTCGAAGGGTCCTGGACGAACGTGTTTCCGTCCCCTTGCGGGGAAAAGGTAGGGATCAACCCACGGCTTGATGCGAATGCTGGGGAAGGAAATAATACCCCGGTTTCCGTCCCCTTGCGGGGAAAAGGTAGGGATCAACCCTGGGCCGGCACCACCTCGGGTTGGGGCAGCAACGGGGGCGTTTCCGTCCCCTTGCGGGGAAAAGGTAGGGATCAACCAGCCGTGCAGGGGCGTAGGGTGCGCCTGCCCAGCGCGTTTCCGTCCCCTTGCGGGGAAAAGGTAGGGATCAACGAGAAGTGACGTGGACGGCCACGACGGCCTCGACCGAGGTTTCCGTCCCCTTGCGGGGAAAAGGTAGGGATCAACACTACGCTTTGATCCTGCCAGTATCGCTGATGTGGTGGTTTCCGTCCCCTTGCGGGGAAAAGGTAGGGATCAACCCTGGTGGCGGCAGCCCTGTCCCAAGACCCGGTGATGATGTTTCCGTCCCCTTGCGGGGAAAAGGTAGGGATCAACCCTACCCCCGGAAAAGCTTGAATCCATAAGGTTTTCAAGGTGCGTTCGCGAGGGAGTACGGAGACTTCCCGACACAGATATTAACATTGTTCTGGCGGATGAGCGCAAGTCGGGAAATTTGCTGTTTTAAGAGTATTGTGCCGCATTTTTGTGTCAATTCCGGCAAGAACTTCTGGTTTCCTCTTAAAGACTAGAGCGGGCAAAGAAAGGCCAGCAATCGCTCGTCCCGACGGATCGCGCACAAAACTTTACAATTTTGGCCCTCCCCAACCCTTAGGGGTTCAGCTTTCCGGGTTGTCGAGAGACTTTGCGGCAGCAGGCTTGGCAACAATCTCTTGATGAAAGCTGGAAGTCCTTGGGAAAGTGGGCCAGGATCGAGGTGGAAGCCTTCAGGGATCCGCGATCTTGTGCAATTGCGGCGCAGCATTCGAGCAAAATCCCCGCGGCCCATCATCTTGGGAGGGTGTAGGCCAATGGTCAGACTGTTCTCATCTTTTTTTAGGAGGACTGCCGACCCAGGGATCCGGGCTGCCGAGTTGGGGGCTCCTGAGCCTGCTGCTGGCGGTGGGGAGAGGCAGGCTTGTCCTTTTGCTGCCCAACGGGAACGGATGGTGAGGGAGCAAATCTTGCAGCGGGGGATCCGCGATCCGCGGGTGCTGGAAGCAATGCGCAAGGTGCCGCGCCATCTTTTCGTTCCTCCGGAGCTGCAGGATCGCGCCTACAGGGATTGCCCGCTGCCCATTGGCTACGGCCAGACGATCTCTCAGCCTTACATCGTTGCCTTTATGACCGAGGCGGCCCGCCTCACCCCTGAGTCGGTGGTGCTGGAGATCGGCACCGGATCCGGCTACCAGGCGGCTATTTTGGCCGAGCTGGCCCGACAGGTATATAGTCTGGAGCGTTTGTCCCCCTTGGCCACCCGTGCCCAGCAAACCCTTGCTGCCTTGGGCTACCGCAACGTGGAGGTGCGCCAGGGAGATGGCTATCAAGGTTGGCCGGAACACGCTCCCTACGACGCCATCGTGGTCACAGCAGCCCCCCCAACCCTGCCGATGCTGCTCCTGGATCAACTGGCGGTGGGGGGCCGGTTGGTAGTGCCGGTGGGCGAAAGCCAGGGATCCCAATCCTTGCTGATCCTCCACAAAACCCCGGAAGGGGTGGTGCAAAAGGGCGCTTTCCCGGTGCAATTTGTGCCCATGGTCTAGAGCAGGGGATCCTCAGGAGGCGGCCCAGAGCTGGGCGCGAATTTGCAGCGCCAACTGGGGGCGGTCGGTGATCAGCCCCTGAACCACGGGATCCTCCCCAGGCGGGCGCAAACAGAAGGCCATGATCTCCGGATCGTTCACCGTCCAGACGTAGAGCGGGATCCCGGCCCGGGCTGCCGCTGCCAAAAACGGCAAGTCCAGCCAAGCGTAGTGGGGAGCGAGAAAGTCGGCCCCCAGCTCGCGGCAATAGGCCAACAGGGATCCCTGCTCTTCCCTCGGCGGCGCTTCCACCAACAGGCCAACCTGGGGGGCGGCCCCTTCAAGGTGCGAGCGTCCCAGAAGAGTTTTCACCCGTTGCACCACCTGGGGCAAAAAGGAAGTGATCACACACTCTGCAGGGGTCAAGAGCTTGCCGATAAGGGCGAGGATCTGTTCTTCATAGCCCGCCTCTTTCAGCTCGATATCGAGGGCAATCCTGCCCCTGACGTGGAGCAGCGCTTCTTCCAAGCTGGGAATCGAGGGCTTGCGGGCGCGGATCTCAGCCCACGTGAGCGCCGCCAACGGCTGGCCCTCCAGCTCGGCATCGTGAAAAACCAGCGGGATCCCGTCGCCGCTGCGGCGCACATCCAGCTCGATCCCGTCGGCCCCGCCTTCGATGGCCGCCGTAAAAGCGGCCAGGGTATTTTCCTCAACGTGGCTGTGATCCCCGCGGTGAGCGACGATCCGGGTGGGAAAGCGATAGGCTGGAGGAGTTAAAACAATCTCTGTAGCCATGGACGCAGCCGAAATTGCCGCCTTAAAAGAGCGCATCAAGCGCATTCGCGAGCGCCGGCCAGCTTTGGTCAAGCTTTTGGAAAAGCCAGACCTGGGCAGCTTGCGCATCGATGTCAACCAGGCCCTCGAGGAGATCGACGAGCTGCTGCAAGAGTTCGAGCAGACCTTTGGCCCGCAGGACTAGCCGGCCCGGGCCAGCTCTTGCAACTGGGCCAAGACCTCGGCGCTGTGCCGAGAGGGATTGACAATTGGGTCGATGGCCCGCAGGATCCCGTCAGGATCGATCAAAAAAGTGTTGCGCAGAGCCATCTCCCCCATCCAGGAGCCGTAGGCGCGGCTAACGGTGCCCTCAGGATCGGAAAGCAAAGGAAATTGCAGCCCCTCTGCCGTGCAAAACCGCCGGTGGGAGTCCACCGAGTCGGCGCTTACGCCCACAATCTGCGCCCCCAGAGCCCGAAACTTGGGCAGATCCTGCTGAAAGCGGCGGGCCTCGATCGTGCAGCCGGAAGTGAAGTCGCGGGGATAGAAGTAGAGCACCACCCACTCGCCGCGAAAATCCGCCAGCCGCCGCACCTGGCCCAACTGATCCGGCAGCTCAAACTCTGGGGCCGGCGCCCCGATCTCCGGCAGGGGAGTGGTGCCCCACTGGGCTAGGGCAGACTGAACACCCACAACGCTCACCAGCAAAGCCGCAAACAACCCTGCCAGGCCCAGCCAGCGCCCAATCCTACCCACCACTTTTTTGACAATCACGGCAACACCTCTCTAGCTCCCCCCTTCCAGTTTACATAACTTTACGTCAGCCACTTGCAGAGCAAAAGCTGGGGCGGGATCCCCAACCACTGCCAAAGTTGAGAGGTGCGCTGGACGGGAGTGTAGCGCAGTTGTGCATAGAGTTGTCGAGCGGGCAGATTGTCCGCCACCACGTGCAGATGCAACTGGCGATAGCCCCAGCCCTGCACCACCCCTTCGGCGCTCAGCAAAAGCTGCCGGGCGATCCCGCGCCGCCGCCAAGCGGGCAGCACCGCCAAGTTGGAAAGATAGGGATACTTGCCATGGGCCATGCGCCGCAGAGAGATCTCGGCAGTTCCCACCACCTTGGCCCCCACCGCCGCCGCCAGGCAGCAATAGCAGGGATCCCTGGCCGCCAGCTTGAGGCGCAAATCTTCGCGGATCCCTAGCTTGCGAATCGGGTAGATCCAGCGCTGCAGACCCAGTGGGGGGTGAAAAGCCTGCGCGAGAACCTCGGCTAAGGAATCCAGATCACCCGACGTAGCCGGATAAACCACAAGGGAAGGCAACACGCATCAACCGTGGGCATCCCTATTATTTTGCCAGACAACTTGCAAACCATAACAAGCGGCGGCCCTCTAAACAGAGCCGCCACTGAACTGGTAGAACTTGACCCCAGAGAGGAGAACCACCCTCTCCCGCCGCAGACCAACTGCAGCGCAGATTGACCCAGGCTTATTCAGTTGTCCTGTCCTAACACGTAACCGATCCGAGCACTCCAAAAAATGGATCCAACAAATTGGTTAGCAAACAACACTCTGGAAACAAGGATTTTTGAGCCAACGCCCATGGGTGCTCCAAAACCCAAATCAAATCTGAGGCTTACGATCAGATCTCCAGATCGCTAGCGTGGCAGGCTGAGCCATTGATGCGATAGACATCATCCGTAATGGGCTGGTAACCCACTTCCACCAGATCGGATTTGTCAGGAGCAAATATGCGGATAACTGCTCTAGCAATCTTTGACAGAAAAGCAAACATAGCAACCTCCTGAAAGCGAGAGTGGAACTATGAACTGAGAGAACCTCGAAGAATTGCTAAAGCCCGCAGCCCTTGTCCCACTAAGCATTGGCTTCACCTTGCCAGAGCCTGCAGGTTGAGAGCACCTGAACCCGATCACCGATTTTCCTACTTGCACTCGCTCATGCGTGGAGACTCAAAATAGCCGGCTGAGCTTCTCGATCTGGCAAAACCACTTGAGAAACTTGCTTCCGGAAGAGTACTTCCCTGCTTCCCTCGTGGCCTCTACAGCAAACCCAACAGCTATCTGCTTTAACTCCCATGTTCTACTTCGAGGAAAACCTGTCGTAGGTACCAGGTGCTCTGCTTGGCGAGACATCCACTTCTCAGAAAAGCCTGCCGCAGCAACGGATCGGAAGTTGAGATCAAACTGTTGACTGACGGAGCCTTTTGGATTTGATTGAATCGAGAAGCGGTGTCTCGCGTTTGATGGGGATGAGATATTATCCTCCTCGCCTGAATCACCACACCCATAATCTAACCTGTAATCGATCTCGCTTCCAAGGGCAGCAACCATTCTTAACGGGCTGGATCATTCCTTTAACTTGGTCTTTTCATCTCTTTTTGATGTAGCTCAACAGAGGGATCCCTGCCTTCTGGATTGGGGCTGCTTGGCCTCTGACCAGCCCAATCTCTCCCCTTCTTCTAGGGAAACAAGCCGGCTCTATCCAGGCCTTAAGTTATAAAAGAAAAGTTAAACTAATTCCGAGGTTCACAACCGCAGGATCAGCAGGGAAAAGTAGGGGGGGCGATAGTCGGCCAATCCTTCCAGGGTGGGGAAGAGAACTTGCTGCGGCCAACCGGCCCAAACCACCAAGCTGGCCTGCTGCAGCCAGCCTCTTGCCGCCAGCCACTGCCAAACCTGAGGATAGACGGGGGCCACTTTCATCAGCACGACCACGTCCGCCCAGGCGCAGGCCGCCTCCAGCTCCGCCAGGGCAAAGAGAGCAGGCAAAATTGCCAATTTCTCGGAGCCGAGCGCCAAAGGGGATCCGAGGGCGGCGGCGGCAGCCAGGGGAGAGCACACCCCCGGTACGGCCTGGATGGGCAAGTCAGGGATCCGCTGCTGCAGGGCCTGGGCCAGGTAGGCAAAGGTGCTGTAGAGGCCCACATCCCCTTCACACACAAAGGCCACATCCTCACCCCGTTCTAGAAGCGGGGCCAGCTGCTCGGCAGCCGCTTGCCAGGCCGCCTGCAGAAGCTCAACTTGGGTAACAAAGGGCAGATGCAACGGCAATAGGGTTTGTTCCGGTCGCAGCCAGGGGCGCACGATTTGATAGGCTAAACCCGGCTGGCCGATGGCGTTCTGAGGGCAGGCCACCCAGCGGACGGCGCCGAGGATGCGGGCTGCTTTGAGGGTCAGCCACTCGGGATCCCCGGCTCCAGCACTGATCCCCCAAAAAGTTCCCAGGCCCATGTATCAGGTGGTTTCTGGATTGCCCGTGCCTTCCTCCCTCAGGCGATCCAAGGCTTCCTGCAAAGAGTTGCGCAAGGACAAAAACTTTTCTAGCCGTACCAGTTTCACGGTTTGGGTGACGCGGGGGTTGCTCACCACCTGAAAGATACCTCCACGGCTCTGTGCCAGCTTGGCCAATTGCACCAGGGCACCGACGCCGGAGCTATCGATGAAGTCGATCCCCGTCAAATCCAGGATAAGGTTGGGGGATCCCTCTTCTAAGTATTTGGTGACCACCTTAACAAAGACCGGCTCAGAAAAGGCATCCAGAAGGCCCGTCAGGTAAAAGACCTGGCAGTTTTGCAGCGCTTCGTGGCTGCCGCGCAAGCTGACCGTCAGAGACAGAGGTTCCGGAATGGCTTTTCTCCTTTTGTCTATCTCGACAGAAGATGGAGGCCCGATCTCGGGCGTGGAGATAGCTTAGCATCCCTGCGGGCGAGACGGTATTTTTCCGCGGGCAGGGGATTGCGGCTGGGGGCAGGGATCTCTTCTCTCTGTCCCCTCGTGGCAGGCCGGGAGTCCTTGGGTAGGATGGGGGCAGCTTCCCCTATTTCAGAGGAGGCCGGCCTGCGGGCCAAACAGGGCTTCCCAACTGGGGTGGTTCGGATCCCTGGGGGTGGGTGTTGGGCGAAGATCAGCGCGAGAAAGAGCAACGATTTCCCCTCTCCTCCAAGACCTGGATTGGGGTGGGGGCGGGGCTGGGTTTGGGCTTGACGGCTGCTGCCTTGGGCGCCGCCTGGGGAATCGGGGCGTATCTTCAAAATCAGGTGCTGCCCCAAGTAGAAGAAACCCTCTCGCAGGCGATGCGCCGGCGGGTGGAATTGGGGGAGGTAAGGTTTGTGGCCCCTTGGCAGGTGAGGCTGGGAGAAAGCCACATCGAACATTTGGCCAGCATCGGCTCTATCGACCTCAGCCCCGACTTTTGGACCTGGCTACAAACAGGCGAGTGGGTGCTCAACATTACCCTGAACCGGCCCCAGTTGCTGCTGATGGAAACGCTGGATCGCGGCTGGGCAGATGTGCAGTTTCAACTTCCAGAAGGGGAGGGATCCCTGCCCTTGCAGGGGCTGAACGTCCGTTTGCAGGAGGGATCCCTGACGGTCATCCCTTTGGTGGGGGAGCGGCGCCAGTTTGACCATCTGCAGGGCCAGGTGCAGGTGTGGCTGAGTGCTCCGCCGGGGGGAGGGGATCGGGCCAGTTTCCAGCTCTCGGCGCGGCTGCGTCCTCTGCAGAGGGAAGGAGGGTATCCCTTGCAGCTTAGGGGGGTGGCGGATTTCGCCCAGGCTTCTGGCGCGGTGACGCTGGCCGCCCAGCGTCTGCCTTTGGAGCTGCTGCCCAGCGTCTTGCCGGCGGCGCCCTTGACCGAGGTGGAAGGGGAGACCAGTCTGGATCTGCAAGTCCTCTGGGGCGGAGAACGCCCTTGGGAGTTGACGGGGCAAGCCCAGGTTCAGCAGGCGCGGCTGGGGTTGGAGAGGTTGCCGCATCCTTTTGAAGAGGTGAAGGGCTCTGTTCGCTTTACCCTAGAGGAGCTGGATCTGCAGGGGGTGAGCGGTCGCTTTGGCCAGCTCTCTTTCGGGGATCTCAACGGCTCCATTGCCTTCGGCGACAACGAGGGGTTCAATCTGCAAGCTGTCATGGCTCCAGCCAGTTGGCAGCAAATCCAGGAGACTTTCAACTTTGAGCTGCCGGTGGCGGCGGCAGGGGTGGTGGCGGGATCCCTGGCGGTTACTGGGCCGCTCAAGGGGCCGCAGATCCAAGGGCAGTTGCAAGGGATCTCGCCGGGGCAGGTGGATCGCCTGGCGGTGCCGGAATATGCTTTTGGCTTCCGCTGGGCCGACCAGACCTTGGCCTTTGAGGAAATTGACCTGAAGGCCGCCGGCGGACGCATCCAGGGATCCGGACAACTGCAATGGGCTGCCGGCTTGGCGGGCCAGTTCAATTTGCAGGTCAGCGGGGCCGACGTGGAGCAGGTGCTGGCCCTCTACGACCTCAACCTGCCGCGGCGGGGCGAGCTGCCCTGGGCGGGGCCGGTAAGTGCTCAGGTACAGGTGGCGCTGACGGGATCCCGGCCCCAGGTGGAGGCCACCTGGGAAACCCAAGGGGGAGAGATTGCCGGCAGAGGACAGCTTCAGATCTTGCCCGAGGCGGGGGGCTGGGCGGTGGAGGTGCCGCAGGCCGTGTTGGAGCTGGGCGGGGGCCGGGCCCAGGTGGCGGGAAGGTGGGCGGCAGGGCAACTCCAGGCGCGGCTGGCTCCCCAGGATCTGCCGCTGGCCTTTTTTAACCCCCAGTGGCCGGGATCCCTCTCCGGGGAGCTGATGGCGCAGATGAACACGGCGGAGGCGGCGGAGGTGGGTTTCCTGGCGGCGTTGCGAGCGCAAGGGTCGCTAGCCCTGTCCCAGCCTTTGGGAGAGAGGGGATGGCCATGGGTTGACGGCATCCGCGGCCAGGTAGCTTGGGAAGGATCTGACCTGCGTATCCAGCAGGCAGAGATCTTGGCCGGCACCACCCGCTTGGCCAGGCTAGAGGGACGGATCCCCGTCGACCCGCAGACGCTGCAGGTGGGATCCCTGGATCTGAACTTTGCCGCTGACGGGATCCCCCTGGCAGAAGTACCCGGCCTGCCGCCGAGGGTGGCAGGAGTGCTGCAGGGATCCGGGCAGCTCCGCGGCTCCCTGGAGGAGTTACAGGTGACTGGCGAGGCCCAGTTGCGCGGCTTGCAGGTGGGGGAGGTAGCCTTTGCCGACTTGGCTGGGCCCTTTAGCTGGTCTAGCCAGGGGACGACGGTGGAGCTAGCGGGGGCACGGGAGCGGCTGGCGCTGCAGTTGGATCCCCAGTTTCGGCCCTTGCAGTTCGAGCTGCGGCGGGGCGAGGCGGAAGTGCGCGGCCAACGACAGCAAGATGAGCTGCAGGTGGTGGCGAACCGCTTGCCGCTAGCTTGGCTGGGGGGGGTGGCTGCTGGGGCATGGGCCGGCTTGCAGGGAACCCTCGATGGGGAGGTGGCGCTTGACCTGGCCAGTGGCGCTGCTCAAGGTCAAGCTGCGGTCGAGGGGCTGCGACTGGGCAATCTCGAGGCGCAGGGCCTTGCAGTGGATTTCGCTTACCACCCTGGAGACGACTCTCGCCCCGCTCGTCTGACCCTTGCCCAAGCCCAACTGGAGCTGTTCCAGAGCCTCTACACCGCCAGCGGTACTTTGGAGCTGCCGGCGACCTCTCTGGATCCCACCTCGGCGGCTCCCGTTCCCCAAATCGACCTGCAGATCAGCACCCGCCGGGGTCGCCTGGAAGATATCATTTCTACTTTCAAGTGGCGGAAGTGGAGCGATATCACCAGCCGCGGTTTTCGGCTGCCACCTTTGGGCCCTGCCGCGGTGCTGCGGACGGATCCGGTTGGTCTGCCCAACCATCCCCTCTGGGAGCAGCTAGAATACTACGCCCAGATCCTGGCCGCCCACCTGGAGGCCCTGGCCAGCCGCATGGATCCCCGCATCCCGCCGCCCACCAGCTTGCGGGGGGAATTTCAGGCTAGCGTCAGCCTCGTCGGCAACCTCAACCGGCCCAGCGTCAGCTTTCACCTGGAGGGCCAGAATTGGCAAGCGGAGGAGTTTGGTGTTGAAAGCCTCACCGCCAGCGGCAGCCTGGTCGAGGGGGCGGTGGTGTTGCAGCCGCTGCTGTTGCGCAGTGGGGAACGCCAAGCCCTTTTCACCGGCAAGTTGGGCCTGGAGGAACAGTCGGGATCCCTGCAAATTCAAGGGTTTCCTCTGGCTTTGCTGGATCGCTTCCTGCCGGATGGGCTGGAACTCCAAGGGGATCTCAACCTGGATGTGGAGCTGGCAGGCAACCTGCGGGATCCCCTTGCCCGCGGTTCCCTGACGGTGGTGAATGCCCAGATCAACCAGGTGCCGCTGCAGGAGGTGGGGGGACAATTTGACTACCACCAGGGACAACTGCGCTTGGAAGGAGCCCTGCTGGCCAACGGCGACGAGCCGATCCGCCTCTCTGGCCTGGTGCCCTACACCCTGCCCTTTGCGAAGGTGCGGGCCGCCTCGGATCAGATCGACCTCAGCCTGCAAGCCGAGAATGGCGGCCTGCGCTTGGTCAACCTCTTCACCGACCAGGTGCGCTGGGAGGGCGGCCAAAGCCAACTGGAGCTGGCCATCCGCGGCACCTTGCGAGAGCCCAGCCTGCAGGGGAACCTCAGCCTCGGCTCCGGGATCCTCAAACTGGCCGCCCTGCCGGAGCCCATCACCGACCTGACCGGCCAAATTGTCTTTAACCTCAACCAATTGGAGGTGCGGGAGCTGCGGGGCCAGTTGGGGGGCGGATCCCTGTTGGCCAACGGCTTTTTGCCCGTCAACTCCCGCGGCGCCCTGCAGAGGGACGAGACCGCGCCGCCCTTAACGCTGCAACTGCAACGGATCCAGCTCAACCTGCCCAACCTCTACACAGGCCGCCTGGAAGGAGAGGTGACGGTGGGCGGCCTGCTGCTGCGGCCTCTGATGGAGGGACACCTAGAGATCTCCGATGGAATCGTCGATGTCAGCCCGCGCCAAGCGGCAGCTCCTACAGACGCGACTCAGGTAGATCCCTTCTGGCAGCCGCGGCTGAACGGGTTGGAGCTGGTCTTGGGGCCTGGGATCCGCGTGCAGCGCCCCAACCTATTTGAGTTCAACGCCAGCGGCAGCTTGCGCCTGTTTGGCACTCCCCAAGATCTACGTCCGGCGGGCACCATTGCCCTGGAGCGAGGCCGCGTCAGCCTGCCCATTGCCAACTTTCGCCTGGATCGCTCCCGCCCCAACACCGCCACCTTTGACCTAGACAACCCCTTCGATCCTTTTTTAAACCTGCGCCTGGTGACCCAAGCCTTCGAGGTGTATCGCTTTCCCCAGGAGCTCTCTCCTTTTGAGACCAACCGCACCCTACCGGGATCCCAGCAGAGCATCGAGATCTTGGCCACTGTCAACGGACGGGCCAGCCAGCTTGCGGCTGCGGATCCCCGCAACGGGGTTTTGACGCTTTCTAGCAGTCCCAGCCGCTCCCCAGAAGAGATTGTCGCCCTGTTGGGGGGAACAGCTTTGGCCCAACTCAATCCAGAAGCCGGGGTGGCCGGACTGGCGGGAACAGCCCTACTCAACGATGTGGTGGAGACGCTGCGGGACACCCTCGGCTTGGATGAGGTTCGCCTCAGCCCCGTCCCCCAGGTCGATACCCGTGCCCCCAGACGTTCCTCGGTGGGCCTGGCCCTGGAAGTGGCCCGCGATCTGGGGCCCGCCACTTCCCTCTCGGTGCAGCGCAACCTGACGGATCCCTTTCAGCCCACCCGCTACAGCGCCCGCTACCGCCTCAACGAACAAACCCTCACCCGCGCCACCACCGACCTCGAGGGCAACAACGCCATTGCCATCGAGTTCGAGACTCGCTTTTGACGGGATCCGCCCCAGCCAGCCTACGGTTTGTTACACCGTTATTGCTACGCAACACTGTCGCGAATGCGCCGCTCTAACTCCCCTCTCCCTTTGGGAGAGGGGTCGGGGGTGAGGGTGGGAGAGGGGCCGGGGGTGAGGGCAGCGGCGCCGAGTGCTTGGGTAGTGGCGAGAACCGCTTGGAGACTGTCTTAACCTAGGTTGAAGTGGCCATAGTTTTTCAACGGCTTTTGGACGGCCAGGGATCCCTTGAACCGGACTCCGTGACTCCTAAAGATAGCTAGAATAAACACCTACCTGTGTGAGCCTGGAAGATCAAAACAAGCGGCCAACCCGTGTTCCCACTTCACTTAGAGAGTTGACAAGTGAATGATCCAATCTGCTCAGCCATGAGGAAACAACAAGTATTGCAATTGCTCAGCGAGCAATTTGCCGAAATTCAAAAGCAATTTGGTGTGCAGCGACTGGCCCTGTTTGGCTCAACCGCTCGTGGCGAGGATCAAGCCGGCAGCGACATCGATATCCTAGTTGAATTTATGGGTAAAGCCGACTCCAAGCATTACTTGAGTCTGCTCTTCTACTTGGAAGATAAACTTGGATGCTCCTTAGACCTTGTCACCGACAAGGCTCTGCGCCCCGAACTCCGTCCATTGATAGAAAAAGAAGCAATCTATGTCCCGTGAATATCTGTGAAGTATCATCTAAACCAAGAGCCAATCTAGAGATAGCGGCTGATGTCTTCTCCCTGTTCTGCCAAGAACGACAAAGCCCGGAAGCGCAGCCCTACCACCTGATCGTAGAAGGGGTTGAGCTTGCACATCGGTGGAATGTGCATTATTTTGTGGCCAAGCAACACCACATCTCGCTCGAAAGGACAGCGAGCCGGGATCCACCGACACAAAAAGTGGGCCAGCCGGGGATCCCCAACTTCAATGCTGTCAATTGCCGCTCGAATTGGTTGCAAGGGCGCCTGCAGCCAGTCGCGCAGGTGAGCCGCAGGCTTGAAGTACGTGGAAGTCATGGAATCCATTTGCTCCTCTGAAGCTTTGCGCGCACGTTGCCAAGAAATCGTGGTAGAGCCCATAAGCTTTCACCTCAACACCTCAAGGGTGTTCGCTCTCTGCAGCAGTCATGCTCTCCTGCCCGGGTTTGTATCTAGGGAAACAGGAAGGCGTTTCTCTCCAGACTCAGTCTGCCTTCGGCGGCCAGAAACTTGCCTGGGTAACACAAAATCTCTGCTCAAGTTTGTAGAGGTACACATTTTGTATTCAAAAGTTAACCTGCAGCGAAAACTACAGAATTGACCGCCTTGGCTGGCGAGCTGCCAGGGCTTGGGGATCCAGCTCAAGGCTGTTGTCCCTATTTCCAGGATGGAACAGCGCTTGGGCCTATGGTAGAGGGATCCCCGCACCAAAAGTTACCTTGAAGCATTGTTTTTCTTTATGATCAATATTTTCTCAAGATGTTGTTGTCGAGAGTTACAGGAGATAACGAGCAAGGGATCCCGGCTGCCGGGCACTCTACAATTCCAGGAGAGGTTCCCAGCGAGTGAGAAGCGGGCAGGGGATGGGGATCTCCTTTTTGTTACCTCGGTCTTTCTTCAGAGGCTGCTTATGAAATTGGCCTATTGGATGTATGCTGGCCCCGCCCACATCGGCACGCTGCGGGTGGCCAGTTCCTTCAAAAATGTCCACAGCATCATGCATGCTCCCCTGGGGGACGACTATTTCAACGTGATGCGTTCCATGTTGGAGCGGGAGCGGGACTTTACCCCGGTAACCACCAGCGTCGTTGACCGGCAGGTGTTGGCGCGGGGATCGGACGAGAAGGTGATTCGCAACATCGTCCGCAAAGATGGCGAGGAGCAGCCGGATTTGATTGTCGTCACCCCCACCTGCACCTCCAGCATTTTGCAGGAGGATCTGCATCACTTTGTGCGGCAGGCCCAGTTGGCCAGCCGCTGCGACGTGCTGCTGGCCGATGTCAACCACTACCGGGTCAACGAGTTGCAGGCCGCCGATCGCACCCTGCAGCAGATTGTGGAGTTCTACATCAACAAAGCCCGCAAAAGCGGCGAATTGGACGGCTTACCCCAGAAGACAGAACGTCCTTCCTGCAACATCCTCGGCATCTCCAGCCTGGGCTTTCACCACGCCCACGATCTGCGGGAGTTAAAAAAGTTGCTGCGGGATCTGGGTATCGACCTTAACTTGGTGATCCCGCAGGGGGCCAGCGTCCACGATCTCAAGCATCTGGGGCGGGCCTGGTTCAACGTGGTGCCCTACCGCGAACTGGGGCCGATGACAGCTCGCTACTTGCAGGAGCAGTTTGGCACGCCCTACGTGGAGATCACCCCCATGGGAGTGGTGGAAACAGCCCGCTTCATCCGCCAAATCCAGCAGGTTCTCAACGAGCAAGGGATCCGGGCGGACTACGAGCCCTACATCCAGGAGCAGACCCTACATGTTTCCCAGGCGGCCTGGTTCTCCCGCTCCATCGATTGCCAAAACCTGACCGGCAAAAAGGCGGTGGTTTTTGGGGATTGCACCCATGCGGCAGCGATCACCAAGATCCTGGCCCGCGAGATGGGGATCCACGTGGTCTGGGCGGGCAGCTATTGCACCTACGATGGCGAGTGGTTTCAGGCGGAGGTGGGCGGGTATTGCGATCAGGTGCTGCTGACGGAGGATCACACCCGTGTGGCCGATGCCATTGCCCAGGCGGAGCCTGCTGCTATCTTCGGCACCCAGATGGAGCGGCATGTGGGCAAACGGCTGCGGATCCCCTGTGGGGTGATCTCCGCGCCCATCCACGTGCAGGATTTTCCCATCGGCTACAAGCCCTTTTTGGGCTACGAGGGCGCCAACCAAGTTGTGGACTTAATCTACAACTCCTTTACGCTGGGCATGGAGGATCATCTGCTGGAGGTCTTCGGCGGCCACGACACCAAAGAAGTGATCCACAAGAGCCTGAGCGCCGATTCCGATCTCATCTGGACGCGGGAGGCCCAGGCGGAGCTGAACAAGGTGCCCGGCTTTGTGCGGGGCAAGGTGAAGCGCAACACCGAAAAATTTGCCCGCGAGCGGGGCTTGGCTGAGATCAGCGTGGAGGTGATGTACGCCGCTAAGGAGGCTTTTGGCGCTTGATAGGGATCCCCTCGGCAACCTTTAACAACCTTTTGCTCTGACGTCTGCCTATGCGGCTTTTGGTTACGGGCGGGGCAGGATACATCGGCAGCCACACCTGCAAAGCTCTGGCGGCTGCTGGCCATCTCCCCATTGCTTACGACAACTTGATTTACGGGCACCCCTGGGCGGTTCGCTGGGGGCCGTTGGAAATCGGCGACATTGCCGACCGCGAGCGACTGGATCAGGTGATCCGACGCTATCGACCGGAAGGGGTGATCCACTTTGCCGCCTATGCCTATGTGGGTGAGTCGGTCAAGGATCCCGGCAAGTACTACCGCAACAATGTGGCCGGATCCCTGAGTTTGTTGGAGGCCATGCGAGATCACGGGATCCCGTACATTGTGTTCTCCAGCACCTGCGCCACTTACGGGGTGCCAGAGCGGCTCCCCATCCCTGAAAGTCATCCGCAACGTCCCATCAACCCCTACGGCCAGAGCAAGCTGATGGTGGAGCAGATCTTGCGGGATTTTCGGGCTGCCCACGGGATCCAGTCCATCAGCCTGCGCTACTTCAACGCCGCCGGCGCCGATCCCGACGGCGAAATCGGTGAAGCCCATGACCCGGAAACCCACCTGATCCCTTTGGTGCTGGATGCCGCCGCCGGCCAACGTCCCCACATCACCGTTTTCGGAGATGACTACGAGACCCCTGATGGCACCTGTATTCGAGACTACATCCATGTCGCCGACCTGGCTCAAGCCCACGTGTTGGCAGCAGAGGCGCTGGCCTCTGGCCGGCCCGTGCAAGCAGCCTATAACCTGGGCAATGGCCAAGGCTTTTCCGTCAGGGAGGTCATCGCCGCCGCCGAAGCCGTGACCGGACAACAGATCCCGGTGCAAATGGGAGCACGCCGACCGGGGGATCCCCCCTGCCTGGTGGGCGATGCCGGTGCCATCCTGCGGGATCTCAACTGGAAACCTCTCTACAGCGACTTGGCCGAGATCATTCAAACAGCCTGGCGCTGGCACCAGAAGCGGCCCTATTTTGCCAAAGGCACATCCCTGCTCCAGGAGCACCTGAATGGACAACACAGATGCACCCAATAGCCTCTTGGTTGTGATGACCACGGTGGGATCCGAGGCCGAAGCCCACCGCTTGGCCCACACCTTGGTGGCCGAACGTCACGTGGCCTGTGCCCAGATCTTGCCCGGAATTACGTCCTACTATCGCTGGCAGGGATCCCTGCAGACCGATGCTGAGTTCCTCCTCCTGTTCAAATTGCCCGCGACCGCCTATCCTCGGCTCGAACAACGGCTGCGGGAGCTACATCCCTATGAAGAGCCGGAGATTCTGGCCATCCCAGCCAGCCAAGTGAGCGCCACCTATTTGGCTTGGGCCCGCGACCAGGTAGGGTGAAGAATAGCACGACTCCAGCTTGGCCATGATCGCTCTCTATCCCGGTAGCTTCGATCCCATTACCCTTGGGCATCTCGATATCATCGAGCGGGCCAGCCGTCTTTTTTCCAAGGTGATCGTCGCCGTCTTAAAAAACCCCAACAAAACCCCCCTCTTCAGCCCCGAGCAGCGGCAGGCCCAGATTAGCCTTTCCACTGCCCATCTGAAAAACGTTGAGGTCGATACCTTTTCCGGCTTGACGGTGGCCTATGCCCGTCAACGGGGGGCAAAAGTCGTTGTGCGTGGCTTGCGCGTCCTGTCGGACTTCGATGTGGAGCTGCAAATGGCCCACACCAACAAGCTGCTGGCCCCCGAACTGGAAACCCTCTTCCTCGCCACCGCCAGCGAACACAGCTTCGTCAGCAGCAGCCTGGTCAAGGAGGTCGCCAAGCTGGGCGGCCCCATCGACCATCTCGTGCCGGCGCCGGTGGTTCAAGATCTGCGGGAGCGCTTTCCCCTGCCCTGAGGCTTGGGCAGCCGAATTGCCAACTAAAATTCAAGCAGTTGCATTCCTGCCGCCGCCGGGTCAAACCCTGCCGGAAAGCAGGTGCTGTGGTTGTACTGGGAGCCACTCAAGTTGGCTCCTTCCAAACGGGCTCCCTCCAGGTCGGCATAGCGCAGATCGGCACAGCGCAGATCGGCATTGGCCAGATTGCTGCCGCGCAGGTTGGCATAGCGCAGGTTGGCCCCATGCAAATCGGATCCCTGGAGATCGGCGTGCCGCAGATCTGCCCCCCTCAAAAAAGCGTACTCTAAGCAGGATTGGGGAAAATGGCGCTCTCCCCGCTGGTAGCGGCTGAGCAACTCCGCGGCCCCTTGCAGAGCACACTGAGCAATGGTTTGAGTCATAATACTTCTCCCAAACGAGACCCTATCTCTATCCTCATCTTTATCATCGGGTTGAGTGGGTTTTGATCATCCCTGCTTAACAAATGATTTCATTTTTTGAGTCGATCGTTGCCCCAAGTTTTTTCGGAAAGATCTATCCTCGGAGATATCGCAGCTTGCCCAAATTGCGGGTTTGTGCGGCAATGTTTCTTAATTGTTTTTGTGAAGGATACTTAACGTCTGGGCTTATCGCCCAAGACAAACTGCGCCGGCAAGGCAGGCTAACCTGATCTTGCTGGGTTGTAGGGATCCCTCAACCTCTCCTTTTTCTCTGCAATCGATGTTTAGGATGTTCGCCCTTTTTCAGCCAGAGACCTATGCCCAAACGTAAGCGAATCGGGATCCTCACCAGCGGCGGCGATTGCGGCGGTCTCAACGCTGTGATTCGAGCGGTGGTGCGGCGGGCCCGCGACTACGACATGGATGTTTACGGCATCAAAGATGCGACGGCAGGACTGATGGCCCGACCGGTGGAGGCGGAGCTGCTGGATGTCAAGCGGGTTTCCGGCATTTTGCGCTATGGTGGCACCATCCTGGGCACTGTCAACAAGGGCAACCCCTTCGCCTATCCCATGCCCGACGGCAGCTTGGTGGATCGCTCGGCAGAGGTGATCACCGGCTACCACCGGCTGGGCTTGGATGCTTTGATCGGGGTGGGCGGGGATGGCAGCCTGGCCATTCTCCGGCAATTGGCTCTGCAGGGGGATTGGAACTTCGTCGGGATCCCTAAGACCATCGACAACGATGTTGGCGCCACCGAGTATTCGGTGGGGTTCAATACGGCTCTGAGCGTGGCTGTGGAGGCCCTGGATCAGCTCACCTACACGGCCATCAGCCACAGCCGGGTTATGGTCATGGAGGTGATGGGGCGGGATGCCGGTCACATTGCCATCAGCGCCGGCATTGCCGGGGGGGCGCATGTGATCTTGATCCCGGAGATCCCCTACAAGCTGGAGAATGTCTGCAAAAGGATCCTCGACCGCAAAGAGCGGGGCAACAATTTCAGCATTGTGGTGGTGGCGGAGGCCGTTCCCACCGAGTCAGGCGAGCCCATAACCTACACCAACAGCCTGGGGCAGTCTCTCTACGGTGGCATTGGCCATTATATTGGCAACGAGATCGCCCTGCGCACCGGCATCGAGACGCGGGTGATGGTTTTGGGCCATCTGCAGCGGGGAGGCACCCCTTCGCCGCTGGATCGCCTGCTGGGAGCAGCCTTTGGGGTGGCGGCTGTGGACCTGATCGCCCAGGGCAAGTACGACCGCATGGTGGCCTGGCAAAACCGGCGGGTGGTGGATGTGCCCCTGGCAGAGGCCATCGCCCAATACCGGCGGGTGGAGGTGGATGGGGCTTTGATCGCCACGGCTATCGGGTTGAATACCTATGTGGGCGAGGTGGATCCCCAGCTTCTGCGCCGCCTTTCCCCCTGAGCAAGTTACCGCCGGCAGAGACAATCTTCCGCCGATATCGGGAAACCTACACCACATCTGGCTTTGGCGACCCAAGCGCGGGATCCCGTTCACCGGACGGCGAAACTCCAAGGTGACCGAAAAGTGACCACCTGTAAAGGAGCAGCAGAAGGTTCTGGAGGAACGGCGGGATCCCACGGGTATCGGGAGGCGGGGTCTAGGTGCCGAGAACGGCTTGCAAAGACCCCACATCGCAGTAGTACACCTGATGAGGGTGGGCATACCCCTTCAGCTCTACGGCCTGCTGCGAGAAGCAGGTGGCTGCCTGCCCCAGTTGTTTGGCCAAGCAGATATAGGTGTCGTGGCTGATGGCCAAGTCGGTGTTGAGGGTGCGGGTGGCACTCTCGATGCGAAAGGCCAAATTCACTGTATCTCCCAAGGCCGTGTACTCCTGGCGAGTGTTGTTGCCCACCTGGCGCACGATCGCCGAGCCGGTGTTGACACCTGCCCCCAGCCGGATGGGAGAAGGCAGGGGAAACTCGCCGTTCAGGTGCTCGGTCATTTGAAACAGCTTCGTCATGGCCTGCAAAACCGACTTGACGTCGAGATCCATTCCCGGCGCTGCGGTTTCCAGGGGAGCTGGGTTGGCTTGGGGCGCGTGGAACCAAACGGCCATGATCGCATCGCCAATGTATTTATCGACCGTGCCGCCGTACTGCTGAATGATATCTCCGCCCCGCCGGAACCAATCGCCCATCACCTGCGACAGCAGGCGCTCGTCCAGTTGTTGGGTCAGTTGTCCGTAACCGCGCACATCCACCACAGCCACCGAGATCAGCCAGCGGGTTTGCAGAACCAGAGTGTCCGACGGTTTGGCCGCAGAACTGGGTTCTGAGCTGGCCAGGGATCCGCTGTGAAACTCGAGCTGGGATTGTCCAAGGGTGAGGTGATCTCCATCTTGCAGCAGGGTGGGAATGCTGACGCGGCGATTGTTGACGAAGGAGCCGTTGCGGCTGCCCAGATCGATGAGATAGACGCTGTTGTGGTCGAGGTATTGCAGCAGGGCATGTTGGCGCGAAACGCTGGGATCGGTTAGGACGATGGCGTTGTCTTCATCGCGGCCCAGCGTCCAAGCGGTCGCTCCGGAGAGAATGTACTTCCTCTGGCTGCCGTCCGGCTCTCTCAGGACGACATAGGGTGCGGCGGCAGATTCGCTCGTGAAGCTCATGGCAAGAGGGATTGTAGACGCGACCACACTACTCAATACGATACCCCGCTCGCCTTCGGTTATCGGGGCGGGCTCTGAGAATGGGCTTGGCGGGGAGCTGACCCGACCGATATCATTTTGTGTAGATACATTAAGGTGTATGCTGGATCCTGCCCATCCCATTCCTGCTGAGCAACAGCCGCTGCGGCAGTATGCCGAGCTAAGGGAGTCTTTTCCTTTCTCCTGGCCCGCTTTGGGGTGGATTCCTTATCTCCGGCGAATCGGCGCTGTTTGGGGAGCGGTCGTGCTGGCGGTTTCCCCGCTGGTTTGGAGCAGCTTTGCCGGGGACTGGGGCCACTTCGTCTCTGGGTCTGTGCTGGGGGGCAATGCTTTGCTCGGCCTGGTGTTGCTCCATCTTTATTTGGGATGGGCCTATGTGCGGCGGCGCTTGCTGCAGGCCCGGATCCCCTATGAAGAAAGTGGCTGGTACGATGGGGCGATGTATGCCAAATCGGAAGAGGAACTGGCTCAGCATCGGCTGATCGTCAGCTATCAGATCGACCCTGTGTTGCAGCGCCTGCGACGCAGCCTGTGGGGTGTGGTGGGCTTAAGCGGGCTGGTGGCCCTGCTTTGGCCATTGGAGTAGAGGGGGTTGGCTGTTGTTCGGGATCCCAAACTGTGCATGTAACTTCTGATTTGGCTCAAACCTTGCGACCCACCGCTGTGGCCATCGGCAACTTCGATGGCCTGCATCTGGGCCATCAGAAGGTGCTGCAGCCGATTCGAGACTCTCTCCAGGGGGTGCGCACCGTCCTCACCTTTCATCCCCATCCCCAAGAAGTGCTGACAGGGCGCCGGCAACTGTTGCTCACTCCCCCTGCCGAAAAGCTGGCTCTGTTGGCGCAGATGGGTTTTGAGCAGGTGGTGTTGCTCCCCTTCACCCCTGCATTTGCCCGCCAGCCGCCCCAAGAGTTTATCCAAACAGTACTGGAACAGGGCTTGCGCGCTCGCCATCTCAGCGTCGGCTGGGATTTCTGCTTTGGCCACCGTCGTGCCGGCAACGCCCAAACCCTCCAAGCCTGGGGATCCGAGCGCTGCATTCCGGTGGAGGTGATCCCAGAGGCACAACTGAACGGGGAACGGGTGAGCAGCTCCCGCATTCGCGCTGCCTTGGCGACCGGGGAGGTGTCCACCGCCGCAGCGCTCTTGGGTCGCCCCTATCGGCTGATGGGAGAGGTGGTGCGAGGGGATCAGCGGGGCCGACAACTGGGCTTTCCCACCGCCAATCTGCGCCTGCCCCCGGAGAAGTTTTTGCCCCGCGATGGGGTGTACAGCGTTTGGGTGGATGTGCCTGCGGCGGCGGCAGCCCTGCCTGGGGTGATGAACATCGGTCACCGCCCCACGTTTGCCGGGCTACAGCACACCGTCGAGGTACATCTGCTGGATTGGACAGGGGATCTCTACGGGCAAGAGGTGCAAGTGGCGCTGCAGGGCTTTATTCGCCCAGAGCGGAGGTTTCCGGCAGTGGCGGATTTGGTGCAGCAAATTCAGCAAGACTGCCAAACGGCCCGTCAGCAGTTGGGCTTGGCCGAGCACGTGGGCCTGCTGTAGAGGGGCTTAACATCCTCTCGCAGAGAGTTGGCAAGCGCCCATGCTCACCCAGGCGCTGCTGCCATCCCTCCGGTGTTCTTTTTCCCAGATGGGGGCGTTG
Source organism: Synechococcus sp. H55.10 (assembly GCF_047502715.1). NCBI lineage: Bacteria > Bacillati > Cyanobacteriota > Cyanophyceae > Synechococcales > Synechococcaceae > Synechococcus > Synechococcus sp. H55.10. The sequence goes on along the minus strand of NZ_JANSJJ010000019.1, from coordinate 23,120 downwards.
TGCTTGAGGTTGTTATCGCGAACAGAGCCGCTCATCACCACCACTGCCCCATTGCCCGGATGGGATGCCTCTTGGTGGACACGGTCGATGGATGGGGGAGCGAGGGTGATCTGGAAGGAGGTTTTCAGGGCGGCCAGAAGGTTCATGATGGCTCGAGCAGGGATCCCCACAACAAGGCTATCGCTTCTGACCATTCCACCGTAGCTCCGTAGGTGTCCCCCGTGTGCCCTCCCAACTGGCGGTAGATCCAATAGCCCACGGCCAGGGCTCCCAGGGCAGATCCCAGCGTCCAAAGCAGCAAAGGCTGCCAAGCCAGGAGCCCGGCCCAGCCCAACCCCCCGGTGATGGCCAGCAACAGCAGCGTGCCCGGCCACAGGGATCCCGGCAGAGCAGTGGAGTCTTTGAGGAAGCGGGCGGATCCCTGCTGGCGCAGATAGGGGTAAAGGGCGATGGCGAGCAACTGGCCCCAACGCCCCCAAGCCGGCACCAGCAGCAAGAGAGGCCAGACCTGAAGGCTGCTCAGAGCGGCAAATTTCAGCAGCAGCAGCAGCAGCAAGGCCAGCACCCCATAGGCCCCGGTGTGGCTGTCGCTCATCACCTGCAGGCGGCGGGATCCCTCCAGGTGCCGGGCCGACGGTTGCGGATCCCCTGCCTGAGGATGTTTGTGGACGTTGATCGCCAGGCCATCAGCCGTATCGGCCACCCCGTCTAGGTGCAGCCCACCGGTCAACAGAGCCCACAGAGCCACCAGCAAAGCCGCTCGCACCGCATTTGGGAACATCTGCAGCAGAAGCGCCGCCAGGGAGAGGATCCCGCCCAGCAGCAGGCCTACCACCGGCAGCCAGGCGGCGATGCCCTCAAACGATAGCCCACCCGCCCGCCCCAAAGGCAAGGCGGTGTAGAAAGTCAAAGCTGCCCACAAACGCCTCACCGGCTCGGCCTTGAGGCGGGCATCAGCCGCTGGAACAAGCTTGGCGGGCTAGGAATCATCGCGAATGGTTCGCTCCACAACAATGGTCAGCTTGGCCACCAGAGCTCCGATCGCTCCCACAGCCGCCAACACCGGAAACAGAGCCGCCCCCAACACCCCTGCGGCCACTCCTACGCCCAGAGGGATCTCGATCAACGTCTGCCCTTCGGCATTTTTGATCAAGATGCGGCGAACATTGGCCTCTTCGATCAGCTCGCGGATCTTGGCCAACAGCTCGTCCCCGCTGATCTTAAACTCCTCCACGTGGTACTCCAGCCTGGCCGGAGGCAGATCCCTGCCCTCCCCGTCGGCCTTTGTAGAGGAGTTGGGATCCGGCGTCTCATGGGGGTTCATGCTGAAGAGGCTCCATACGTCGGTTGGCAGCGGCAACTGAGTCCATCCTAAGACCGGATCCTAGCGGATGTACTCTTTCAACACACTGTTGCGATTGGGGTGGCGCAGCTTGCGCAGAGCCTTAGCCTCGATCTGCCGGATCCGCTCGCGGGTTACATTAAAGATCTGGCCGATTTCTTCCAAGGTTTTCATGCGGCCGTCATCCAGGCCGTAGCGCAGCTTCAGCACATCCCGTTCGCGGGGGGTGAGGGTTTCCAAAACGCTCTCCAGATCTTCTCTGAGCAAGACTTTGGCCACCCGATCCTCCGGCGTCTCCCCGTCGGACTCGATAAAGTCGCCCAGGCGCGAATCCTCTTCCTTGCCGATGGGCGTTTCTAAAGAAATGGGGAGCTGGGCCGACTTGGCGATAAAGCGCAACTTTTCGATGGTGATCTCCATGCGGGTGGCGATCTCCTCTTCGGTGGGCTTGCGGCCCAGCTCCTGAGAAAGCAACTTGGTCACCTTTTTGATGCGGGAGATCGTCTCGTAGAGGTGGACGGGCAGGCGAATGGTGCGGGATTGGTCGGCAATGGCGCGGGTGATGGCCTGGCGGATCCACCAGGTGGCATAGGTGGAAAACTTGTAGCCCTTCTCGTGGTCAAACTTTTCCGCTGCCCGGATCAGGCCCAGGGATCCCTCTTGGATAAGATCCTGAAACGACAAGCCCCGGTTCATGTATTTTTTGGCGATGGACACCACCAAGCGCAGGTTGGATTGCACCATCTTTTCTTTGGCCCGCCGCCCCCGATGCAACCGCCGCCGAAATTCCGGCAGGGACATTTTGACTTCCTCTGCCCAGAGGGTGTCGGGCACCTCCTCTGGATCCGACCAGAGGCCCATGCGCTGAAAAACGGCCTCGCGAGCGCGCTCTAGCTCCAGCAGATCGGCAATTTTGCGGGCCAGCTCGATTTCCTCATCGGCCCGCAGCAGCCGGATGCGCCCGATTTCCTGTAAATAGACCCGGATGGAGTCATCGGTGTAGGGCTTTTTCTTACTGGCCGCTTTGCGCTTCGAACGACCCTTGGCGCCGACGGCGACAGTCTCGCCATCCTCGTCTGCTACCTCTTCTTCGTCCTCATCCTCATCAAAAGCATCAGTGTCACCGGTATCCAGTTCGCTCTCGAGCGTGTCCGTCCCACTCTCCAACTCCAGAGCGCTGGAAGATGGATTTTCCAGATCCGGTTCGAGAAGCGCTGTTTGACCAGACTGCACCAATTCCTTTGCTTGAGCCATGCTGAGTTCCTCGTGATCCTGATCACAGACAACAGAAGGTGACTAGAGGAGGCTAGACGCCAAAAGGAGGAGAGCCAGTTGCAGCTCTGCCGCCTCCCACAGCGCCAGAGTGAGAGAGTTAGACCGGCAAACCAAAACCTGGCTTGCCCGCTTCTAATAGGCGATTGCTCCGGTCAATCTGGAAGCAGATATCGCTCATGGGGCTTAACTGAACTGGCGCAAGACTCATCTTGATGGACGGAGCCTCTCGCAGTTGCGAAAGGCGGATCTTTTTCTTCGCCAATCTTGCGACGGCAGGCGAGGCACTTCACCAGGGGGACAGGACATTCAGCACCTCAACCACTCCAACCTAGGAGAAGAAGATCCCTCTACAGCAGGCAGCAAATGGCCTCAAAGGGAGCACTTGCAGGCAACTGTAGCCGTTCTCACCAAAACGTCTTCCCTAAATTAGCCCGACCTTGGGGAAACAGCAACGGGGCAGGCAAAGAAAATGTTAAATCCACCTCAATAACCAAAGTCGGATCCCTGGCCTCGGTCTAGTCCAAGCGAAAGGCTCAATGCTACCTTAAATCAGACTTTCTTTAGATCCAACTTGATCCCTGCCTGCGCCGCACCGCCTATGACCCATCCCTTCCTACAGCATCTCCAGGAACGTGTGATCGTCTTCGACGGGGCAATGGGATCCTCTCTGCAAGCCCAGAACCTGACGGCAGCCGATTTTGGTGGGCCGGAGCTGGAAGGCTGCAACGAGATCCTGGTGCTGAGCAAGCCGGAGGCGGTGGCGCAGGTTCACCGGGGTTTTCTGGAGGTGGGGGCCGACGTCATCGAGACCAATACCTTTGGCGCCACCTCGATTGTCTTGGCCGAGTACGGGATCCCGGAAAAAGCCTACGAGCTCAACGTGGCGGCGGCGCGGCTGGCCAAGCGGGTGGCAGCCGAGTTCTCAACGCCGGAAAAGCCTCGTTTTGTGGCCGGCTCCATCGGCCCCACCACCAAGCTGCCCACCCTGGGGCACATCGGCTTTGACCAGATGCGGGCTGCCTATGAGGAGCAGGTGCGGGGGCTCCTCGACGGCGGGGCGGATCTGCTCATCATCGAGACCTGTCAGGACATTCTGCAGACCAAGGCGGCGCTGGTGGCCGTGCAGCAGGAGTTGGCCCGGCGGGGGATCCGCCTGCCGGTGGTGGTGTCCCTGACCTTTGAGGTACAGGGGACGATGCTGGTGGGCACGGAGATCGGGGCGGCGCTGGCCGTCCTGGAGCCCTACCCCATCGATGTGCTGGGCCTCAACTGCGCCACCGGGCCGGACAAGATGGCCGAGCACATCCGCTACCTCTCCCGCCATTCCCCCTTCCCCATCTCCTGCATCCCCAACGCCGGTCTGCCGGAAAACATCGGCGGCAAGGCCCACTACAAGCTGACGCCGGAGCAGTTGCGCTTCCACCTGGAACACTTTGTGCGGGATCTGGGGGTGGCGGTGGTGGGGGGCTGCTGCGGCACCCGCCCGGAGCACATCGCCGCCTTGGTGGCAGCCGTCCAGGGGTTGCGGCCCAAACGCCGCGCCGTCGAGCGCATCCAGGCTGCCGCTTCCATCTATGCCCCTCAGCCCTACCTCCAGGACAACTCGTTTTTAATCATCGGCGAGCGGCTCAATGCCAGCGGCTCCAAGAAGATGCGGGAGCTGCTCAACGCTGAAGATTGGGACGGCCTGGTGGCCCTGGCGCGGGAGCAGGTGCGGGAGGGATCCCACATCCTCGACGTGAACGTGGACTACGTGGGCCGGGATGGGGTGCGGGATATGCGGGAGCTGGTCTCGCGGCTGGTGACCCAGATCCCGCTTCCCCTGATGCTGGATTCCACCGACTGGCAGAAGATGGAGGCTGGCCTCAAGGTGGCCGGGGGCAAGTGCCTGCTCAACTCCACCAATTACGAGGATGGGGAAGAGCGCTTCCTGAAGGTGCTGGAGCTGGCCAAGACCTACGGCGCGGGGGTGGTCATCGGCACCATCGACGAGGAGGGCATGGCCCGCACCGCCGAGAAGAAGTTCCAGATTGCCGAGCGGGCCTATCGCCAGGCAGTTGAGTACGGGATCCCGCCCTACGAGATTTTCTTTGACCCCTTGGCTTTGCCCATCTCCACCGGCATTGAGGAAGACCGCGCCAACGGAGCGGCCACCCTGGAAGGGATCCGCCGCATCCGCCAGGCTTTCCCCGATACCCACATCCTCTTGGGCATCTCCAACATCTCCTTTGGACTTTCGCCGGCAGCCCGCGTGGTCTTGAACTCGGTGTTTTTGCACGAGTGCCGCCAGGCCGGGCTGGATGCCGCCATCGTCAGCGCCGCCAAAATCCTGCCCCTAAGCAAGATCCCGGAGGAGCAGCAGCAGGTGTGCCGGGATCTCATTTGGGATCGGCGGCAGTTTAACGCTGAGGGCATCTGCACCTACGATCCCCTGGCGCGGCTGACGGAGCTGTTTGCAGGGGTTTCCAGCCAGGAGCTGCGCGCTGCCGGATCCCTGGCCAAGCTGCCGCTGGAGGAGCGGCTGCGGCGGCACATCATCGATGGGGAGCGCATCGGCCTGGAGGAGACCCTGGCGGAGGCGCTGCAGAAATACTCCCCCCTGGAGATCATCAATACCTTTTTGCTGGACGGCATGAAGGAGGTGGGGGAGCTTTTTGGCGCCGGCAAAATGCAACTGCCTTTTGTGCTGCAGTCGGCAGAAACCATGAAGGCGGCGGTGAAATACCTAGAGCCCTTCATGGAAAAGGTGGGCGGGGAGGTGTGCAAGGGCACCTTCTTGATCGCCACCGTCAAGGGGGATGTCCACGACATCGGCAAAAACCTGGTGGACATCATCCTCACCAACAACGGCTACAAGGTCATCAATTTGGGCATCAAGCAGCCGGTGGAAAACATCATCGAGGCTTATGAAAAGTACAAACCCGACTGCATTGCCATGAGCGGCCTGTTGGTGAAATCCACTGCTTTTATGAAAGAAAATCTGGAGGTGTTTAACGAGCGGGGCATCGCCGTGCCCGTAATCCTAGGGGGGGCGGCCCTTACCCGCCGCTTTGTGGAAGAAGACTGCCGCCAGACCTACAAGGGCCAAGTCATCTATGGCCGCGATGCCTTTACCGACCTGCACTTTATGGATCGGCTGATGCAGGCCAAGGCTGCCGGGCGCTGGGATGACCGGCTGGGTTTTCTGGATGACTTGGAGCAGCGAGTCAACGGCCAGAAGGAGGCTGCTGCGGATCCAGCGGATCCCACCTTGCCGGCTCCAGAGGTGACCGTGGGCGCTGCTCCTGCCCTTGCGGTCTCGGCTGGCGACGGCGGGGCAGACACCCGTCGTTCCGAGGCGGTTGCCCTGGATACCGAGCGGCCCATCCCCCCCTTCTGGGGATCCAAAGTTCTCGCCTCAGATCAGATCCCCTGGCCGGAAGTCTTCTTCTATATCGACAAGCAGGCCCTGGTGGCCGGCCAGTGGCAGATCCGCAAGCCGCGCGACCAGTCGGCGGAGGAGTTTGCCCAGTTTCTCGCCACCCAGGTGGAGCCGGTGATCGAGCGTTGGAAGGAGCGGATCCTGAGCGAAGACCTGCTGCACCCGCAGGTGGTCTATGGCTACTTCCCGGCGCAGGCGGAAGGGAATACGTTAATCCTCTTCGACCCGGCCAGCTTCCCCGAGCTGTTTGCCCTGGAGCCCGGCTCCACCACCTACTTCCAACTGCCCACCGTCGAGCGCCCCCAGCTTTCTCCCCAGGTGCGGGAGCTGGCCCGCTTCACCTTCCCCCGCCAAAAAACCGGCCAGCGCCTCTGCATTGCCGACTTCTTCGCCGATCGCTCCACCGGCCTGGTGGACGTTTTCCCCATGCAGGCAGTTACAGTGGGGCCAGAGGCTACGGCCTACGCCCAGCGCCTGTTTGCCGAAGGCCAGTACACTGACTACCTCTACTTCCACGGCCTGGCCGTCACCCTGGCAGAAGCCTTAGCAGAGTGGTGCCACGCCCGCATCCGACGGGAGCTGGGCTTTGGCGGCGAGGACAGCCCTGACATCCGCCAGATCCTGCACCAGGGCTACCGCGGCTCCCGCTACAGCTTCGGCTATCCTGCCTGCCCCAACATCGCCGATCAGCGGGTTTTGTTGGAGCTGCTCCGGGCCGAGCGCATCGGCCTGACCATGGACGACAGCGACCAGTTGGATCCGGAACAGTCCACCACCGCCATCGTCGCCTACCACCCGGCGGCCCGCTATTTCAATACTTGATCCCTCACCCCCAGCCCCTCTTCCTGAGATCCTCACCCACGGCCTCTCTCCCTGAGGGAGCTCGCCCTCACCCCCAGCCCCTCTCCCTGAGGGAGAGGGGGGCTAGCGGGAGCGGCTGAGCAGGGGAAACCCCATCACCACGACCAAGGTAGCCAGGATGATCACGGTGGAGAGGGCGTTGATCTCCGGCGTCACCCCCCGCCGCGCCGTGCTGTAGATGAGGATGGGCAGGGTCTGGCTTTCCGGCCCGCTGGTGAAAAAGGAGATGACAAAGTCATCGATGGAGAGGGTAAAGGCCAGCAGCGCCGCGGCCAGGATCCCCGGCCTGGCCAGGGGCAAGGTTACATAGCGCAGCTTCTGCCAGGTGTTGGCGTAGAGGTCGTAGGCGGCTTCCTCCAAAGCGGGATCCAAAAGCTGCAGGCGGCTGCGCACCACGATGGCCACAAAGGCAATCTGAAAGGTGATGTGGGCCAGGATCATCGTCCCCAAGCCCAGCTCAAACCAGCCGGTGTAGGCGCGCACAAACTGGTAAAACAGCAGCAGCGTAATCGCCATCACAATATCAGGGACAGTTACCGGCAACAGCAGCAACCCCTGCACAATCCTTTGGCCGGGGAAACGGTAGCGGTACAGCCCGTAGCCCAAGAGGGATCCCAGCACCGTGCTCACCAGAGTGCTGACTCCAGCCAAGACAAGGGTATTTTGCGTGGCCTGCCAGATCGCGGCATTGCGAAAGAGAGCCAAGTACCAATCGAAGGTAAAACCCGTCCACGCCAGGCCAAAGCGGGCGCGGTTAAAAGAATAGACGGCAATCAGCACAATCGGCAGGTAGAGAAAGCCATAGATGGCATAGCTCACTCCCCGCAGCCAGATGGGTACCCTCGGCAACATTTGGTTGTGCTATCTCGGTTGTGTCTATCTCACTGTAGAGCAAATGAGGGCAACTCCCCAGTTTCAGGCATCCGCTTGCAACCATGCCTACACGCTAAAGCCTCTCATCAATACTCTCATCAATTCAATATGAGGTTATTTGTGACTGAATTCGTTGAATTGACGATGGGATCCCGACAGCTTTGACATACTCCCCACAGCCGTACAGTTTTTTCTGACTTCACGGAAGTTCTGTAGCCAATCTGGATCTTCACAACACAAGAGATAGATCTACATTGGCTTATTAGATAACGCTGGAAAAAGCTGTAGCTTGCTAGGGCTTACGATCCACCACAGGCAAACCGTCCAGCAATAGACAGGGTAATCACGGTGCTTTTTGTAAAGTTGCCGATCAGGAACGTGGGCTAAACGAAGTTTTTTGCTGAGCTCTATTTGGGTGAACCTCAATACCTGTGACCGTGAAATCGCAGTAAAGACCTTGCCCATTCTCGCCACACAGGTAGTGGAAAATTGCGCGAGGATTGCTAAACTTGGGCTCGGAGTGGTGTGAAAAAGGTGTAACCATGCCCAAAAGCAGTTCTAGTCCTATTCGGGAAAAACAAAACCCAGAGGGAGTGCGTATCAAAACCAAGATTATGTCTTGGCCCAGGAAACTGTTGGCGTGGGGCCATATAGCCTACTGGGAGGCGTCCGGGTTGATGTTGCTCGGGATCCTGCTGATCGTTTACCGCTGGCGGGGTACCCTGCTGATGTTGATCAATCCCGGCTACGTGAATGTGGCTTTGTTGGCCGGGCTATGCCTGCTGGGCTTGGGGATTGGCCGTTGGCAAGGAGCGAAAGTCGCCTCTTCTGAAGCCCACGCCTCGCTGTTGGGACCGCAGCTGGGCGCAGGACTGCTGATCCTGACGGCACTGCTGGGGTTTTGGGTCGAGCCGCGACCGCTCTCCAGCCAAACTGCCCTCAACCGAGGGGTATCTCCCTACCTGGGGGTATCTCGTAGCCAGCCGCAGGCTTTTCGTCCCAAGCTCGACCCGCGTCAGCGCACTCTGCTGGATTGGGTACGCACCTTGGATGTCTACCCGGATCCCTACACCTACACAGGGCAGCCGGTGCGGGTACAGGGGTTCGTCGTTCCCGACCCGCGGCCCGACCACTTTGTTATCGCTCGCTTTTTGGTCAGTTGCTGTGCTGCCGATGCCTACCCTGTGGGCTTGCCGGTGCGCTGGCCAGAGGCAGAACAGTTAACTGCCGATAGTTGGCTGCGTCTGGAGGGACGCATGGCCGTAGAGCGGCGGGATGGCCAATCTCAGTTGGTGATCGTCGCCGAGCAGGTGGAGCCAATACCGGTGCCGGCCAATCCCTACGCCGACGAGTAGGCTAGATATCGGTTTCGCTTAGTTTGCTGCTCATGTAATCGAAAGGCTCGGCCACAAAGCTGTAGTCTTCGCCGGAGCCGAGCAGCTCCAGGGTGCGGGTTTTCATGTTTTGGATCCCAATCACCGTCGGGGCGATGGGCACGCCGAGGGAGTTGTAAGTTTCCCGCAAGCCGGCCAAGACTCGCTCATCCAAGACGCTGTTGTCGGCAGCCACCAGCGCATAAGAAGCGTAGCGCAGGAAGTAGTCCATATCCCGCAAACAGGTGGCGTAGCGGCGGGTGGTGTAGGCGTTGCCGCCCGGACGGATCAGATCCGGCACCTGGGCAAACATAGCTGCGGCAGCCGTCTTGACAATGTCCACCGAGTTGAGATTAATCACCTGCACTGCCTTGATGCGCCGCAGCCCTGAATCGTAAAAAGCTTTGAGCGCATCCATCGCATTCCGGTCCAAGTAGCGGCCCGCCAGGTCGTAGGTTTTGATCAGTGTGGTTACGGCATCCCGCATATTCTCAACTCCGTTCCTGTAACTCTATGTAAAAGTAGCTTGAGATGCAAAAGTGAGAAAAGATTGAGAAGAGATTTTGTCGGCAACGTCCAAAGGCCACCCTTGGAAAATCGAGCCGGAGCCCAACAACGGCAGCGCTCCGAGCTCCCCACTTGCCCCCAGAAGTTTAGCATGCAGGGGGTTCTTTCCCGCCGAGACAATGGCCAATGTTGTTACGAAAATGTAATGTTTCTGCAACTAGGGATCCGGCGGCAACACCCGCAGCGGCCTGAGCTGACCTGCTTGGCTGTGCCCCAAGCCCAAAAATTCCCCCTCTCTGCTCATGACCCGCAAGGTCTCAGCACCGGCCTGAGCAGGATCCAGGGGAATGGCCTGACCTTGCCGCCAGCGCTGGGCCTCAGCCGGAGATAGGGATACTGAGTCCCAATCGCGAAATCCCCACTCAATCGGCAGCAGGGCGGCGGCGGGATCGGCGGATCCCTGCCATTGCTCCAGGGGCAGGCTCTCCTGGACGCGAAAGGGGCCACTTTGCAGCCGTCGCAGGCGGCTCATCAAGCCTCCGCAACCCAATTTCTCCCCCACGTCGCGGGCGAGGGCGCGGATGTAGGTGCCGGGGCCACAGGCAATCTCCAGGTCCACTTCCGGGAAGTTGCCGGGGCGCCAGCCCAGGATCCGCAGGTGCCGAATCACTACTCTCCGCGGCTCCAGCCCCAGTTCTGAGGCCTCTAGCCCGGCCCGCGCCAGCTCGTAGAGCTTTTTCCCCTGCCGCTTGATGGCGCTGTAAAGGGGCGGCACCTGCTCAATCTCGCCGACAAACTCCCGCAAACAGGCCGCCACCTGCTCGCAGCTCAGCTCCGGACAAGGGGATCCCACCTGGATCTGCCCCTCGGCATCGTCGGTGTCGCTGCGCTGCCCGAAGCGGAAGGTGGCCCGATAGACCTTATCCCCCGGCAGAAAGGCCAAAAAGCGCGTCGCCCGCCCCACGGCAATGGGCAAAACCCCCGTCGCCGCCGGATCCAAAGTGCCGCCATGCCCCACCCTGCGGGTGCGCAAGACCCGCCGCACCACCGCCACACAGTCGTGGGAGGTAAGCCCTGCTGGTTTATCCAGGTTGAGAAAGCCCTCCAGGGATCCCATGCCAGGCATCAACTTGCATCAACCAATAATTAAGATTTGTAACCGAACTGCCGCAGCGCTTAACATGGGGTTAACTTCCGTCTGCGAGTTTGAAGCACCCATGGCTCAGTCTTACCTGCTTTCTCAGCCTATCTGGCAACGCCTGTTGATGATTGCCCCCTTTTTCCTGTGGGGTTCGGCGATGGTGGCGATGCGGGATGCCCTCTCTGAGACCACCCCTCTCTTTATCGCCATTCTGCGGCTCTTGCCGGCTGGGATCCTGGTTTTGGCCTTTCGGCTTTGGCAGGGACGGGCCGCCGGGGTGTCTCAACCCTGGCATCCGCAGGGGCGGCGGGGGTGGCTGTGGGTCTTGGCCTTTGCCCTGGTGGACGGCACCTGTTTTCAGGGATTTTTGGCGCAAGGGTTGAGAGAGACCGGCGCCGGGCTGGGATCCGTGCTGATCGACTCGCAGCCGCTGGCGGTGGCTCTGATGGCCACCTGGTTTTACCGCGAGCGGATGGGAGCGCTGGGCTGGCTGAGCTTGGGGATAGGGGTGGTCGGCATCGGCCTGATCGGCTTATCTGGCGGGGGATCCCTGCAGTTGGGGGCTGGCGTCGTCTGGATGTTGCTGGCATCCCTGTCGATGGCCATCGGCACCGTGATGATGCCCAAGGTGGCGGAGGTGGCGGATCCGGTGTTGGCGACGGGCTGGCACATGGTGTTGGGCAGCCTGCCCTTGATCCTGCTCTCGGCGCTAACAGAAAGCGAGCAATGGCAGCACCTGAGCGGTGCCCACTGGCTGGGCCTGCTCTACGCTTCGGTGATGGGAAGCGCTGTGGCCTATGCCCTCTTCTTCTATTTCGCCTCCCAGGAGAACCTCACCGAATTCAGCTCCCTGACCTTTCTCACCCCCATCTTCGCCCTGCTGTTCGGCAGCACCTTCTTGGGGGAATCGCTGACGCGGCTGCAGTGGTTGGGAGTGGGTATCACCCTGGTCTGCGTGTATTTGATCAACCACCGGCAAGAATGGCAGGAGCGCCTGCGCTTGGCCTGGCCAGGGATCCTCTCGGAGCTGGGCCTGGAGTTCAGCACCGTCGAGATCCGCGATGGCAACCGCGACTAGCAGGGATCCCTTAGGGGGGTAGGAACCCCATTGCCTCTCGCACCCTTTGCAGCGTTGGCTCGGCAACAGCGCGAGCCTTGGCAGCATTTTCCCGGATCAGCGCCAGCAGATAGTCGGGGTTGTTGCAGAGATCCCGGTAGCGCTGCTGAATGGGCTCTAGGGCAGCGATGATGCTGTCTGCGAGGAGAGGCTTGAACTGTCCCCACCCCATCTCGGCACACTCAGCCGCCACCGCCTCCTTGCTTTTTCCAGAGGTGAGCATGTAGATCGTCAGCAAATTGTGGGCTTCAGGACGAGCCGGATCGTCAAAGACAATGCCCCGAATGGGGTCGGTCTTGCATTTTTGGATCTTCTTGCGGATGGTATCCGGGTCATCCAAGAGATGAATGCGGCTGAGATCCGAGGGATCCGACTTGGACATCTTGCGCGTGCCATCGGTCAAGCTCATGATCCGCGCCCCCTGTGGGCGAATCAGGGCCTCTGGGATCACAAACACCTCGCCAAAGCGGTCGTTAAAGCGGCGGGCAATATCCCGACACAGCTCAATATGCTGCCGCTGATCCTCCCCCACCGGCACATACTTGGGCTGGTAGAGCAAAATATCCGCCGCCTGCAAAATCGGGTAGCTGAACAGGCCAACGCTGGTCTCCTCTCCCTGTTTTTCTTTTTTCTCCTTGTATTGGATCATGCGCTCCGCCCAGTTCATGGGGGTGATGGTGTTGAACAGCCAGGCCAGCTCCGTATGGGCAGGCACGTGGGACTGCACGAACAGCACACAATGCTCCAGGCTGAGGCCACAGGCCAAATAAAGGGCAAACAGCGAGCGGGTGCGCTCCCTCAACAGCTTGGGATCCTGAGGGACGGTGATGGCATGTTGATCCACAATGCAAAAAAAGTTCTCGTAGTGCTCCTGCTCGGCCACCCAATTTTTAATCGCCCCCAAGTAATTGCCCAGGTGCAACTCGCCAGAGGGCTGAATGCCAGAGAGGGTGCGCGGCTTAGCCATAGGAAAAGCAGATCTCAAATGCCAACAAGACAAGAGCAAGGAAAGTCTTTATCAGGATACCAAGAGAGGCGCAACCCGTTGGTTCATGATGGATAGAAGACGCCCAGCCCAACACCATGTCAGACTCGGAACCCGAACTGTTGCGTGCCGCCAACCACTATGTGCTGCTGATCCCGGGCTTGCCGGAGCAATTTCTCAGCCCTGAGGAATTGCAGGAGTTCCTCGTGCGGCTGTTGCAAGAGCACCCCCACCTGGTGGATGCAGATCTGGCCCGCTACCCCACCCCCCAAGCGCAGGCGCAGCGGCTGATCGACACCGCCTGTGAAGTCGAGGTTTCCCCCGGCGAAACCCTGCAGTGGCATCCTGTGCGCCTGAGCAAGCGCCCCTCGATACCGCCTTGACAGACCAGGGGCTCGTTTGTGAAACCAACGGGGCTGTGTTTCGGATCCCGCCTTGGACGTGATACAACGCAAGAGAGAAATCTTTAGTCCCAAGTTCTAAAAGGGGTCAGCCATGCCGCGCAGCATGAAGAACGACAACTTCATCGACAAAACCTTTACCGTCATGGCCGATCTGATCCTGAAACTGCTGCCGGGGGTGAGTTCTGAGCAAAAGAAAGCTTTTGCCTACTACCGGGATGGCATGGCCGCTCAGAGCGAAGGGGAATACGCCGAGGCTCTGGAAAACTACCGAGAAGCCCTCACCCTGGAGCAAGGCGAAGAGGATCGTAGCTACATCCTCTACAACATGGGCCTGATCTACCAAAGCAACGGCGAACTGGACAAGGCCCTGGAGTACTACCACCAAGCTCTGGAGTTGAACCCACGACTTTGTTCTGCCCTGAACAACATCGCTGTGTTGCTGCATCATAAAGGCGAGCAGAGCCTGCAGGCCGGAGATGAAGAAACGGCAGAGGCCCTGTTTGACGAGGCCGCTCAATACTGGATCCGCGCCATTCGCATTGCCCCCAACAACTACATCGAGGCCCAAAACTGGCTGAAAACCACCGGGCGCGCCAACCTCGAGTTGTATTGAGTCTGCCTGCCAAAGGACTCTGTACCACCAACGCGAACGGTTGCTCTCAGCTACCTTAAGCTAAGTTAATGATCTGCGCGCCGGGGGGAAGGATGCTGAAACGGGAAGGGGTACAACATGTCGCTCACTTGGCTCGTCTGGAGCTAACCGAGGAGGAAGAGATCCAGTTCACCGAGCAACTGGCAGACATCTTGGCCTACGTGGAACAACTGAAAGAGCTGAATACGGAAGGGGTGGAGCCCACCTTCCATGCCCTGGACATGGAGCTGCCCACCCGCCCCGATGAAGTCGAGCCCTATCCGGATGTCGAAGGGATCCTGGCCAACGCTCCCGACCGGGCGGATGTGTTCTTCAAAGTGCCCCGCATTCTGGACGCAGAAGACTGACGTCGCCAGATTACCTTAGGCTGGCCCAAGGGAGTAGGGGCGTGGTAGGGGCCGCCGGACAGCATTGTGGGTTACTCAATAAAGCAACGGAGAGGGTGGGATTCGAACCCACGGTGGCGTGAACCACGGCAGTTTTCAAGACTGCTTCCTTAAACCGCTCGGACACCTCTCCAATTCTCTGGGATCCCCAAACCCTATTTATGCTACGCAATTGGCTTCAGGTTGTGCAATTGTACTCCGCACCGAGTAGCGCGATGGGCGGGAAAGCAGGCCATGGCATGGTTTAGCATAGCAACGCTCGCCTTGGCCCAGGCCGCCCCAGCAGGGATCCCTCAGCCTGCAACTGCTGCTATGCTACGGGACAAGTAGGCGGATCCCTTGTCGCTATGGCCTCGCGTCGTTCCAAGTTGGTTTTGGATCCCGGATCAGAGGTGGAGGGGGGGCGTCTCTTAGCCCTGAAAAACCAGATTGAGGCAATCCTCTACCTGAAGGGGCAGCCGTTGGCCCTATCGGCGCTGGCTCAATTGGCCCGCTGCAGCCGCGATGAGGCCTATGATGCGCTGCTGGAGTTGATGGAAGACTATGCTCACCGCGACTCTGCCCTGGAAGTATTGCAGGTCGGGGAGGGGTTTGCCCTGCAGTTGCGAGAGCCGTTTTTGGAGCTGGCCAACCAGCTCTTGCCCCCCGAAATCGGGGTGGGCGCTGCCCGTACCTTGGCGACCATCATCCTGCGGGGGCCCCTCTCCCAAGCCGAGTTGGTAGAGTTGCGCGGTCAGGGCGCCTATCAGCATGTGGCAGAGCTGGTGGAGAAAGGCTTTATAACCCGCTACCGCAAAGAAGGCAGCCGCTCCCCCTGGTTGCGGGTGACGGATAAGTTTCATCGTTACTTTACGGTAGACAAGCTGGCCAATCCCTTCCCCGAAGAATAAACTTCCCGCAACGCGGCCAGCGATTCATTCGTTCCCTTTTGCCAGCCCTGCCCGAACGGCATCCAAAAACTGACGGGCGGTGCGACCGGAAAAGCCGTTTTGCTGCTGCGCCCAGATCAGGGCCCGGCGACGCAGGGCCGCCAAAGATTGAGCGAAACCCAGCCGCTGCGCCAAGTGTTCTACAGTTGCCAAGTAATCGTCTTGAGTGAACGGAGGGAAGGTGAGGGTGAGGCCAAAGCGATCCTGCAGCGACAGCTTTTCCTGCACCGTATCCCAGGCGTGGACTTCTTGATCTTGGGGGTTGGGGCGGTCGGCGAAAAACTCGCGGACCAAATGGCGGCGGTTGCTGGTGGCATAGAGGCGGACGTTGGGCGGCGGCGCGACGAGATCCCCCTCCAGGAGCACCTTGAGCTGCTTGAACTCGGTTTCGTCGGCCTCGAAGGAGAGATCGTCCACAAACAGCACAAAGGGCAGCCCCTGTTTCCTCAGCTCCGCCAAGATCTCCGACAATTGCATCAAGTCAGTTCGTCTCAGCTCCAGAAGGCGCAGCCCCTGAGGGCCGTAGCGGCGCAACAAGGCCTTCACCAACGAAGACTTGCCGGTGCCCCGCGCCCCGTAGAGCAAGACATGCAAAGCCAGATCCCCCCGCAGCAGCGCTTCGGTGTTGGCGGCCAACTGCTGCTTCTGCCGTTCGTAGCCGTAAATCTCATCCCAATCGGGCAGGTCGGGAGCCGGGATCCCTTCTAGCCCTGCTGGCCCCCAGCGAAACGCCCAATAGCGAGCACAGATTCCTACCCCTCTTTGGCGGTAGTGGGCGATCAACGCCTCCAGGCTCAGGCCCCAATCGGCAAAAGAGCGCGGATCCCAGCCGGCGCAGTCACTGTCCCCATCCGGCCAAGGGATCCCCAGGCCCAGCGCCTGCATCTGCTCTTCGATGAGCTCCTGGCTCTCGGCCAGGATCTGTAAGCAGCGGAGATCGTGCCGTGCTGCTTGCAAAAGGGGTGTCGGGATCTCCCCACCTCGCAGCGCCGCGCGGGCAAAGGGGTTGTCCGCCCAGCGGATCTCCTGGATCAGCCACTCCCGCCAGCTCAGGTTTTGCTGGGCCAAAAGCTCAAACCAGCGCCCGTAGGCCGCCCAGCAAGGCAAGGGCTCCCCGGCCATCAACTGCTGGATCAGCTCCTGCCAGCCCAGGGCTAGGGGATGGGCGCAGATTTCTCGAAACAGCAACAGCTTGGCCGCCGCTTCCGCCGCTTCTTCGAGGGGAGTCATCGCTGTGGTTGAGATTGGGCATAGTCGCTATGTTGCCGCGATAACGGCAGTGCAGTAAAGCCTTGCAAGACAAGGTTGGTTTTCTGGCTCATCCCCATCGTTGGCGTAGTGTGCCGGCGGCAGGGAGAATCGCCAGACGGGGGGAGTCTCTGTATCCCCATGCTCATCTTGGTCAAATGGGGGGTCGCCCACCCACAAGGGTGTCTGCTCTGCTTCCCCTGGCTATAGAGGCGGGGAGTTGACGCGATTCTGTTCAAGCCAAGGTCAGAAGCAAAAGTCGGCATCTTTGAAGATGTTATAGATTGGGATGCGAGTGCTCTGAATCTCGTAGATCCCCGGTTGCTGACAGGGATCCCAATGGGTTTTGCGGTTCTTGTCTGCAGCTTTGCAGGGAGGTACTTTGGATGGCTAACTACCCAATGCGAGGCCGTTCTTCTCCTGCTTCTGACCATTTTCCCTTGGGCACCTTGGTGGTGGCGAGCGTCTCGGTTGGGGCTCTGGCCGCCTTGGGTTGGCAGTTGTGGCAGATGGTCGCTCCGATGTTGGCCCCCCCGCCCCCACCCCAATTTCAGCGGGCGATCCGCCCGGATCCCTTGCCGAGCCCAACCAGCTTTCCCCCTCCCCTGTCTGCCCCTGCTGCAGGCACCCTTGACCCTGAAGGATTTCCCCCCGGCAGCCGCGGACGGGTGATTGAGCCGATTGGCCTGGCGATCCGCAGCCGGCCCTCCGCCGATGGAGCCTACCAGGGCGGGATTGTGGTGGGGGAAACGGTGACGGTGTTGGAGTATAGCGCCGATGGTCGTTGGCAACGGGTGCGGCGGGAGTTGAACGGTCAAGAGGGCTGGGTGCGGGCGGGCAATTTGGGCCCTGTGGAAGGGGCGGCAGCCTCGGCATCTGCTGTCTCTACCGTTTCACCATCGACAGTTCAGTTGACTCAACCCAGGCCTGAGTCCACCCACTCTCCTGGAGCAACAAGCGTTTCCCCCGGTGAGCGGGGGCGGGTGATCGAGCCGATGGGTTTGGCGCTGCGAGCCACTCCCGACCGGGAAGGGGCCTACATGGGCGGCCTGCCCCTGAATGAGGTGGTGACGGTGTTGGGCCTGAGCGAAGATGGCGGTTGGCAGCGTATCCGCCGCGAGAACGGGCAAGAGGGCTGGGTGCGGGCCGGGAACCTGGCGCAGGAGTAGCAAGATGCCCCAGCGGGGGATTGTGGTGCCCCGAAAGTTTGTGTTTGGCTAGGTCAGTAGCGCTGGCCGAACTCCAGGTGAAGCAACTCCTCTCTCCGTCGTGGGTCATTTCCTCCAGGGATCCCTTGGCCAGAGGGCTGGCTCTGGTGGCCCTGGGGCTGGGAGCCGGCATGACAGCTTGTCGTCCGCCTGTCGAGTCGGGGCCAGCTAGGGAGCCGCAGGCGATCTCTGCCTCGGCCAAAGGCACGCTGGAGCTGTGGGCCAACGGCGAAGCGTTCGTGCGGGAGGGGTTGGTCTCCAAAGACGGCTGGGCGCTGCAGTTTGAGCATGTGTACGTGACGCTGGCCGACATCACGGCCTACCAGACGGATCCCCCTTTTGAAGGGAAAGGGGAGCTCCAGGCCAAGGCCTTAGTCAACCTGACAGGCCCCCTCACGGTGGATTTGGTGCCAGCGGCGGGGGCAGAACGGGTTCTGCTGGGATCCCTGGAAGCTCCCCCTGGGCACTACAACGCCTTGGCTTGGCGGCTGGTGCCGGCAGCGGAGGGGCTGGCCAAGGGCTACTCCCTCTGGATCGAGGGCACAGCCCGGCCAGCAAAAGGGGAGGGAGAGGGGATCCCCTTTGTGCTCAAGTTCAGCCCTGAGCTGGCCTTCGTCTGCGGCGAGTATGTGGGGGAAGCGCGCAAGGGCTTTGTCCAGGCGGGCCAGGTGGCGGATCTGGAAGTGACTTTCCACTTTGACCACCTGTTTGGGGATGGCAGCCTACCGCCGGAAGATGACCTCAACCGGGCGGCGCTGGGGTTTGCCCCGCTGGTGAAGCTGGATCCCCTCTCCCTGGAGCAGCGGCTAAAGGGGGGATCCGACCCTCTGGTCTGGGACGACCTGCAGGAAAGTGGGACGGCGTCCGAAACCCTCTTGGAGATCCTGCAGAACTTGGGCCACGTGGGGGAGGGCCACTGCCGCGCGTCCTCTGACCGTCTTGGTGGGACGGGATCTTGACCTTAGGTCTTTGCCCTCAAGCCTGGGTGGCTTTTGCAGTCGAGAGATTGTCCTCTACTTTTGCCGACCCATGAACTCAGTCTGGCCAAATCGCCTCCCTTTCTACGCTTACTGGCAACTGAGCTGGCTGGCCTGCGGCCTGCTCTTGTCTGCTCCGGCTTGGGGGCATGGGGTGGAGGCCTCTTGGCGGGCCGTCCCCACTTTCGAGATCCAAGCCCGCTACGATTCCGGCGAGCCGATGCGTTCTGCCCGCGTCACGGTGTTTGCGCCCACCGATCCCACCACCCCTTGGCAGGAAGGGCAAACGGATGAGCAGGGGCGATTTCTGCTGCAGCCGGATCCTGAGCTCAAGGGACTGTGGCAGGTGCGCATTCGCCAGGCCGGCCACGGCGGGGTGGTGAACGTGCCGGTGGGCGAAGCGGCTATGCAGGCAGAAGGGATCCCCAACGGCTCCTCCTTTGGCCCTGTGCAGCGGGGGGTTATGGCTGCCTGTGTCATCTGGGGGTGCTTGGGTACGGCCCTGTTCTTCTCCCGGCCCCGTCCCTCCCAAGGCCCAGAACTCCCCGACTCCTCAGGGGGTGTTGCCGCTTTGAGCCAGGACTAGCCATGCACATCAGCGAGGGCCTTCTGCCAGCACCGCTTTGGCTGGGGGGCTATGGCATCACTGCCCTGCTGACGGGTTGGAGCCTACACCTCCTCCAGCGGTTGGAAAAGGATCCCCGCCGCCAACTGCCCAAAGCGGCGCTGCTGACCGCCGCCTTTTTTGTCGCCTCCTCCATTCACCTGCCTTTTCCCCCGGCCAGCCTGCACCTGCTGCTCAATGGCTTGCTGGGCGTGATGCTGGGGGCCTTGGCCTACCCGGCGATTGTGGTGGGCCTGTTTTTTCAGGCGGTGGCTTTTGGCCACGGGGGGCTAACCACCCTGGGGATTAACGCCGCCATTATGGGGATCCCGGCGCTCTTGGCAGGGGGGATCTTTCGAATGGGCCGACGGCGGCTGGGAGACGGGTTGGCAGCCTTCTGGGCGGGGGCGGCGGGGGTGGGGCTGGCGGCGCTGCTCTTCTACGGGGTGGTGATGGCTGCTCTCCTGGGCGAGGGGACGGTCTCCACCCAAGCAGAGCGCTTGGCCTTGGGCAGCTTGGTGATGGCCCACCTCCCTTTGGCGGCGGTGGAGGGGCTGTTTACCTGTTGGGTGGTGCGGTTTTTGCAGCGGGTGCAGCCGGAGCTGCTGGGAGAAGATGCCAAAAGATAGGGCCGAGGCCGTCATCTCCCAGGATCTCAGGGGAACGCAGTTCTCTCCACCCGCTCCCCTCCTTCCCTCCCCCTCTTGGCTTCACCGCTGGCGGCCTTTGCCCAAGCTGGTGGGCCTGGGAGCCCTGATGGCAGCTTTTGCCCAGGTGCAGCGCTTGGCCTTGCTGCCCCTGGCCTGGGCGCTGCTGGCTCTTCTCTGGGCGCTGTCGGGAGTACCGCTCAGCCGAGGACTGAAACGGCTGGCCGCCCCAGGCGCTTTGCTAATAGCTCTCGTCGCTCTCCTACCGTTAGTTATGGGGAACACCATCCTCTGGCAGTGGGGATCCCTGGCTCTGCGGTGGGAGGGGCTGGAGAAGGCGCTCTATGTCGTTGGGCGCAGCCTGGCTTTGTTGGCGCTGGCGACGCTGCTTTTGGAGACCACCCCCCTGCTGGAACTGTTGGCGGCTTTGCGGGCGCTGGGGATCCCCGACCTGCTCTTGGAGTTGGCCTGGCTGACGCAGCGCTACCTGCAGGAGATAGGCGCCCAGTGGCAGCAGATGCAGCGGGCAGCTTGGCTGAGGGGCTGGCAGCCGCGGGGATCCCTGTGGCGCCCGGGCCCGGCCTTGCGCCAAGACCTGCCCTTCCTGGCTGCTGCCGTAGGCACTCTCCTAGTGCGCAGCTACGAGCGCTCTGAGCGCGTCTATCAGGCGCTGCGCCTGCGGGGCTACGGAAAAGCGCCCTTGCTCCCAGAAGAGAGGGCAGGGGATCCCTGCAGTTGGGCGGCCAGCGGTCTGGCAGTGGCTGTGGCTCTTGGCTTGGTGTGGGTTCAACTTGGGGGGTAGCCCGATTGAGCTGGTTGGCAGAGGAGTTCAGAAGCGAAACCTAAACTAGAATAAGAAAACTTTCATTTCTGCTGTCGCCATTCTCTCGGCCTCTCCTGTGGCTATGAACCGGTTGGAGACCGCTTTGCCTACGCCCTCTCGCAGCCCTGCCGCTCCCCCAAAGAAAGCGCCGGCAGTTGCCGTTGTGCACCTGGGCTGTGAGAAAAACCGGGTGGACACCGAGCACATGCTGGGCCTGCTGGCCCAGGCGGGCTACCGGGTGGAAGGCGACGAAGACAGCGCCGACTACGTCATCGTCAACACCTGCAGCTTCATCGAGGCGGCGCGGCGGGAGTCGGTCAGCACCCTGATGGAGCTGGCGGTACAGGGCAAAAAGATCCTCATCGCCGGCTGCTTGGCCCAGCACTTCCAAGAGGAGCTGCTGCGGGAGATCCCGGAGGCGGTGGCCATCGTCGGCACCGGCGATTACCACCAGATCGTGCAGGTGATCGAGCGGGCGGAGCGAGGGGAGCGGGTCAACGCCGTCACCTCCAGCTTGGACTACATTGCCGACGAGACCGTCCCCCGCTATCGCACCACCCATGCGCCGGTGGCCTACCTGCGGGTGGCCGAAGGATGTGATTACCGCTGCTCTTTTTGCATCATCCCCCACCTGCGGGGCAAGCAACGCTCCCGCCCCATCGAGTCCATTCTGCGGGAGGCGGAGCAACTGGCCGCAGAAGGGGTGCAGGAGTTGATTCTCATTTCCCAGATCACCACCAACTACGGGATCGACCTCTACGGGGAGCCGCGGCTGGCCGGGCTCATCCGCGCCCTGGGCCGGATCCCCATCCCCTGGATCCGCATGCTCTATGCCTACCCCACCGGCATTACCCCGGCAGTGGTGGAGGCCATTCAAGAGACGCCCAATTTCCTGTCCTATCTGGATCTGCCGCTGCAGCACAGCCACCCGCAGATCCTCAAAGCCATGAACCGCCCCTGGCAGGGCCAGGTCAACGACCGGGTAATCGAGCGGCTGCGCCAGGCGCTGCCCAACGCCGTGCTGCGCACCAGCTTTATTGTCGGCTTTCCCGGCGAGACGGAGGAGCACTTCCAGCATCTGTTGGACTTTGTGCAGCGCCACCAATTTGACCATGTGGGGGTGTTTACCTTTTCTCCTGAAGAAGGCACACCCGCCTACCACCTTCCCCAGCAAGTGCCGGAGCCCCTTAAGGAAGAGCGCCGCGCCCGCCTGATGCAACTGCAACAGGGGATCGCCTTCCGCCGCAACCGCGAGCAGGTGGGGCAGGTGGTGCCTGTGCTCCTGGAGCAGGAAAACCCCCGCACCGGCGAGTGGATTGGCCGTTCCCCCCGCTTTGCCCCTGAGGTGGACGGGGTGGTGTACGTGCGCGGGCCGGGATCCCTGGGATCCCTGGTGCCGGTGCAGATTACTCGCGCCGAGCCCTACGATCTCTTTGGCCAGGTGGTGGCAGCGCCGCAGGGCTTTAGCTGGAGCGGGCGGTAGAATAATTCGGTTGGACTCCGGAAAGGCGAGATGGCCAGTGCAGATGAGCTGAAACAGGCAGCAGCCCAAGCGGCGGCTCAAAAGGTGCAGTCAGGGATGGTGGTGGGGCTGGGCACAGGATCCACGGCTGCTTTTGCGGTGAGCGCCCTGGCGGAGCGGATGCAAAAGGAGGGGCTGCAGTTCATCGGTGTGCCCACCTCGGAGCGCACAGCAGAACAAGCCCGCTCCCTGGGGATCCCGCTGGCCACCCTGGAGGAGCAGCCCCGCCTGGATCTGGCCATCGATGGAGCCGACGAAATTGAAGTGGGATCCCTGAACTTGATCAAAGGAGCGGGGGGGGCTCTGCTGCGGGAAAAACTGGTAGAGGCCAGCGCCGCCGAGCTGATCATCATCGCCGATGCCTCTAAGAAGGTGACGCATCTGGGCACTCGCTTCCCGGTGCCCGTGGAGGTGGTGCGCTTTGGCTGGAAAACCACCTTGGCGCGGGTAGAGGCTATTGGCTGCGCGGCCACTTTGCGGTTGAATGCCCAAGGGGATCCCTACCTGACGGATGAACAGCACTACATCCTCGATTGCCAATTCGGCCCCATCGCCGATCCCGCCAAGATCGCCGATCAACTCAAGGGGACGGTGGGGGTGGTGGAGCATGGCCTGTTCATCGGCATGGCCCAAGAGGCGATCATCGCCCTTCCTGAGGGAATTGAGACGCTGCAACCAAGCTGATCCCGTACCCAGTTGCGTATTGGCATCATGTCCAATCGTCATGAAACGGTTCGTTAACTCCCCTCTCCCGCTGGGAGAGGGGCTGGGGGTGAGGGAGCGCTCCCGCTGGGAGAGGGGCTGGGGGTGAGGGAGCGCTCCCGC